>JAHFNF010000026.1 GCA_023267515.1 Candidatus Nomurabacteria bacterium
TGCCCAAGAAGAGGCAAAGCGGGAAAAAGGCAAGCAATTTATGATCTGGGGGATTGTGGCCATAACTGTGATGTTCTCCATCTGGGGCTTGGTGAAAATACTCGGAACTACCTTTAACCTGCATAATGCTGCCCCAGCTATCCACCCCTAGCTTTCCCCAGTCCACCTATTGCCAGTCAAGCCCTTATGTTATAATAGATAGGCCTATTATTTAGGATTTATTATTAAGGTCGCTTAATTATTATCAGTAACATTATTATATGAAGAAAAAAATTATTTCATTGGTCAGTTTTGCGTCAATTTTGACACCGCTTTTTGTGTTCGCTCAGTACGGAAACTGCGGCAATCCAGATAGCACCGTGTTCTATATGCTTTGTCGTGTTCAAGGTCTTTTAAACACCTTGATGCCGTTGCTCGTGGCCCTCGGTGTCGTTTACTTTATCTGGGGAGTGGTATCCTACGTTATTGCCAAGGAAGAAGAAGCCAAGAAAGCTGGCCGAGATAAGATGATCTATGGTCTTATCGGTCTTGTAGTCATCGTCTCTGTCTGGGGCCTTGTGGCAATCTTGAAAAAGACTTTTGGCGTTACTTCAAACCAGAACACTCAAATCCCTTGTATTCCTATCCCGCCAAACCTCACTTGTTAATCAAATAAGATATAAACAAGAATGCATTTATTTAATGTCGCTTATGCCAGCGAGAGTCTGGATCAGTTTATAGTGAAGGTGGACAACCTCATAATTAATCCACTCATCGTTCTGCTTTTTGCTTTGGCGCTCGCGTATTTTCTCTGGGGCATATTTGAATTTCTCTCAAATACCGACAACGAAGAAAAGCGCACCTCCGGCAAAAAACATATGCTTTTCGGAATCATTGGTATTACAGTGATGATGGCTGTCTGGACTCTGCTCAACATTGTCTTAAACACTCTCGGTGTCACCGGTATCAATCCTGAGCAGGGGACCGTGCACTTAAACAATTACAATCCGTCACCTAGTAATTTCTTTCATTAAATAAAAAGACAAAGAAAAAATTGGCAAAGAAAAAACACAGTTTCGTTTTCACGAAACTGTGTTTTGGTTTGCGCCGTAGCGCGATAAAGAACTTAATGCCGGTCAACTTCATCCCAGTAAGTGGTGATGTTTACACCGCTCACGTTAGGGTTGTCTCGGATTATTTTCCGAGTGCCAGCATCGTGGTAGCCCATTTGGACATCCGGAGCGCCATCTGCATCAATGTGGACACTTCCACCGCTTGCATACTGGACGGTAATTCCGCCATCACCGACCGGCTCGTAATCTGTGCCGGGGACAAGATACTGATTTATGACATCAGATTTGAAGTCAATGTACCTTGTCGTCTTTGTGTGGCTGATTACTGGTTCTGGTTGTGAAGCAGGCGTGTTCTCCGTGTTTTGCGTGGTCTGACCAGATTCCGCGAGCAGTTGATTGTGTCTCACGTTCCACTTGTATTGCAAGTCGTGGCAAATGATTACGACTATCAAGATTATTAAACCCAGATAGCCCAACCACTTTTTTTGACCATACTTGCCGCCAAGGGCGAACAGTGTAAACACGAGAACACTACCCCAGAAGAAACTTGATGGGCTGTTCCAGGATTTCCAGAGCCCTGTCAGACAGAACTTGGAAAGGAAGATGAATCCGATGCAGATTATTACATCCCACATCATTCCCGGCTTGCTTTCGCCCTCTTTCTTTTTACTTTTGAGCACCGCACTCACGAAGAGCGCTGGTGCTGCTAGTTTTTTAATGAAACTTACCATTTAGTCCTCCTTCTTTTTTGTGTCACCGTCAACGGCAACGAGTGTATTTGATGCTCCGTTGTAAACCCGGAGTTCGGTTTTTTGTGCCTGCCTTAGGTTGGCAAACTCGCCTATGTTTTTTTCGCCAATTACTTTCTTAACACTTTCAAAGTAAGCAGCGTCTGCTTCGCCATCAACTATCGCTGCTTCCTTGTTCTTTTTTGCTGTGACAACTTTCGCATCTCCTGTAAGACCAGCGATTTCTTTTGCTTTCATCGCTTTTTCCATTTCTTCGTCTCCAGGCTCGCCCAAGCTTAAGTCAATGTAATTGACTTCCATCAAAACCGCGTTGAGGTAAAGATTTTTATCAGTGATTGCATTTGTTCTTTCCAGAACATCCTTAACAAATTCAGATTCCGGATTGGATTTGTCTGTTTTGTCTCGGAACTCCTCGTAATCTTTACCTTTTAAGGCGTCTTGCATAGCAGCTGCAAAACCGGTTTCGCCTTGAGCTAAAATAATGCCATCAGGTTTTATTTTATATATAACCTGAATAACATGTGATAGTTCAAATGTCACAGTGACCACCATATCAATTTTTACTCCTCCGGCCATTTCAATACGCAGTATTTCTATGGCGTGAGTGTAAAATCTTTTGAAATAGTTTACTGTTTCACTTTGTTCCACCAATTCGTATTTTGGCTTTCTACTTTCCGATTCATCTTGGACGCTTTGGGCTTCTTTTTCAATATACCTTGACCAGGAGACAGGGAATACAAAGATTTCCTGAATTGGAGTAAGGCCAAAATATATAAAGCCCAATTCCGTAAACAATTCTCCATTTCCAGGCGGGGCCCCGAGTTCCCATTTACCATCGTTTGTATAGTGTCCGTCTTTGAAGTTGGACAGAACGGCAACGATGTTTTCACCTTGCTTTACAAGCTTTCCAGTTTCAGGCGCAAGCTCAGTGACGAGGTTGTCTTCTTTGGACATTTCTTTGGCTTTCGTGATGCCGAGAGCGGCAAGCACGGAGATTATAATGAGGATACCAACGGCAATCCCAAGGGTAATCCACAAGCCGAAGTAAGACAGAGAGATGATTGTTAATATCACTCCTCCAATGATAAGTAGTGTTTTCATTTGCTTATATGCCACCTATTTATTCAGTGGTCTTTGTTAGGTTAGTTTATTATCAGTTATATTCAGCTAAATCGCCCAAAGGTTGAGCATCTTGGCAGAACATAACTAACTTCTAACCTGTTTTTCAAGTAGCAGAGTCTAGGAAAAGTATAGCATATTAAAGCCAAAAAGTCAACCCCTAGGGGCTGACTTCTGGCTTTAATTTATAAGGTTTTTTTTCGATTTAAGCGTGCTTCAATGGGGCGTGTTTATCATTCTCATTCCTATATGCTTTTCTGAAAAGGATTATCATAAAGAATATAAGGATGGCTACTATGATCCACTGGATTATATTTGTAGGGAGGAATCCATTTGCTCCAAATAATGCGTTTCCAGCAAGGTCACTGGCAGATTCGCCACTGTTATCGCTATTGGCTGCGTTGTCGTTAGCTGATGTATTTGAGGTGTTAGCAGTATCGTTGGTCGTTCCGCTCGACACATATCCATTACCAATGTGGAATAGTGCGGTGTTTGAGATTTTTCCAGTATTTTGGTCGTAAACTGTTATGAAGTAGGTGCCAGTGCGAGAGGTGTCTGAATTGGAAAGTCTCATACTAAGTGAGCTTGAATTAAAGTAAGTTGTTGGTCTGTCAGAATTATTAAAGCGAGCGACATCTGCGTCAGTAAAACCATCACCTTTTATAGATACCGTAAGAGCACCTCTTCCAGTCACTGTATAGTCCGGACTGACTGAATAAATGATAGGGGCGCTATTGTTTGTATAGTTTACTTGGTAATTAGTGTTGTAATTACTGTTGTAGTCATAATCATTACTATAATCAACAATGCCGTACTGGAAGTTATAAGTCCTTGCTTCGGCTGTTTGTACACCGAGTGTGCCCATCGCAATAAAAGCAATAATTATTAGGCTTTTTTGTATTAAGTTGTTTTTTATATTCATCATATACCATAAGTATAGCATATTGAAATACAAAAGTCAAGTACCCCTTTTCCTTTATCTTTGTGCTGGAGGAGGGACTCGAACCCTCAAGCCTTGCGGCACTAGTTCCTAAGACTAGCGCGTATACCAATTCCGCCACTCCAGCAAATTCTCTTGTCGTCACAACTCTCGGTTCGCCGACGCTCACCTCGGTCGCGACCCCGCCTCGCGGTTTTGCGTGTTCGCAAAACATCGCTGCGGCTCGGACAAGTGGGTAAAAAAGAATTCTTTTTTACCCCTAGTCCGCCCAGAGGGAATCGAACCCCCGACCATCTCCTTAAGAGGGAGCTGCTCTACCAGCTGAGCTATGGGCGGAAACAAAACAAATTTATTCTTTAACCTAAATTATAATGTGCTAACACTGTTATCTACCAAAACAACTATGGGCGGAAACAAAACAAAAAACTTTTCAAAAACCTAGTGCCCGAGGTGGGAGTCGAACCCACATCCCTTACGAGACACGATTTTAAGTCGTGCGCGTATACCAATTCCGCCACTCGGGCAATCTGCCCACATTTGGGCTTGAGGCCTGGGGCGGAATTGAACCGCCGTATATTCCTTTTGCAGAGGAATGCCTTACCACTTGGCTACCAGGCCTAAACAAGTACCTGCCTACAATACTACTTTTCTCGCAGCAGTTCGTCAATTTTTTGGCGGTTTTTTTCTCCCAAATCTATCTTCACATCTATAAACGGTACATTTTTTGTCTGCATATGCTCTTTTAAATATTCTCGCATTTCCGACCTTTTTCTTTTCGCAAAAAGAAGAGCTGTCTTTTCGCCAGTATCTGGGAAAGCGGTGATAAAAATGGTAGCCTTTTTTAGGTCAGGGGAGACATTTACAGAAGTGACGGATATAAGGGATGCGTCAGTGCTCTCGCGATTTAAAAAAGTCGCAGTCAGTTCTTTCACAAGCTCAGTCACTTTTTCCATTCTTTGGCTCATTTTATTTTTGCATTACAGCGAAAGATTCAATCACGTCGCCTGGCGCGATCTCTATTTTTGATTCTATCATTATGCCAAATTCATCTCCTTCTCCCACAGTGCCTGTTTTTATCTTACTCTTTTCTAAGTTTGTGATTTTTCCTCTTCCGATCTCAAATTCACGACGCACTATTTTTACTGTCTCACCGAGGGCGATAAGCCCTTCTTGTACTTTTCCGCCCAGTATTTGCTTCTCCTTTGTGCGGCTAAAAGCTTTAAGTATTTTTGCTCGGCCGGTCGTTTCTATACTTTCAATCCTTGGGCGTCTGTTTTCCATCTCCACTTCTAGCCACTCTGTCATTTTGTAAATTATGTCAAAGAGAGATAATTTTATATGAAGGTTTTCTGCCAGTTCTACTGCATTTTTATCCGTTTTAACATTGAACCCAATAATTATAGTATCCGTATTTCCTCCGGCGCCCTTTACATCCGACTCAGAAATGGGTCCTACCCCAGATTGGACCACTTTGAACTCCGCGCTCTCTGATTTTATTTTTCTTATTTCTTTTTCAATGGCTTCTAGGGATCCGGAGACATCCGCTTTCAGTATTATTGGAATTATTTTTTTCCCGCTTTCCTCCCCGGTTCCTTTGTAAGTAGTCACGTTTTTTATTTTCCAGTTTTTTGCTGCTTCCTCGGCGTCGCGCTTATTTTGAAAACTTTGGAATGCCGCACCTGCTTTTGGCACTTTATCAAAGCCTACAAGCCGTACCGGAGAAGAGAAGGTCATTTCTTCGGTTCCACTTCCGAGAAAATTTTCCATAATTCGTGTAGAGCAGATGGTGTCTTCGGATACCACTGTCATCCCTTTTCGGAGTGTGCCGTTTTTTATTATTAGAGTGGCCCGGATTCCGCGCTTGGAATCCAGATTTGATTCAAGTAGATAGCCTTCCGCATTTTGCTCTGTATTTCCGGTAAAATTTTCTACCTCTGCCAAGATAAGGATTAGCGAGAGCAGGCTATCCACCCCTTCGCCTGTCTTTGAGGAGATCAAGGCAAAAGGAACTTTTCCGCCATAGTTTTCAAGGTAGATTTCATTTTCTGCCAGTCCCATCTTTGTTTTTTCAACGTCCGCTCCCGGTTTGTCTATCTTATTGATAGCGACGATAAAAGGAGTATTACTCACGGTGATCGTTTTAAATGCTTCAGTAGTTTGTGGCTTTACCCCATCCTCAGCAGATACTACGAGTACAGCAATGTCCGCAATGCGCGCTCCACGCTCGCGCATTTTTGAAAATGCTTCGTGACCGGGAGTATCCAAAAAAGTAATTTTTTTTATTTTTCCAGATTCATCTTTATGCTCTACTTCATAGGCTGAAATATGTTGAGTAATACCGCCAGCTTCACCCTCGGTCACATTTGTTTTTCTTATATAGTCCAAGAGCGTTGATTTACCGTGGTCAATATGTCCCATCACTGCTACGACTGGCGGACGTTCCGTCATATTTTTTTGTTCTTTTTTATTTTCCATTTTATATTTATCTACCTTACTTCGGATTTTTTCAAGGCATCTTTTTCCTCGTTTGTGAGTTCGTATTCAGATTTGCCGTTTTTTATCGGCTTGGCAAAGATGCTCATTCTCTCTCTAGAATATAAACTGGAAATGACGACACCGTCACCATCTTCATTTAGCATTCCTATCGCGAAACTCTGGTTGCTACCTTGGTCAGGAAATGGATTGAAGCGCACGGTCTCAAGCCCTCTGATGCTTTGCTTTAACTTTTTATTCACGAAACCCAGCTCTTTTTCGGTAGATTCTTTTGCCAGTGTGAGATTTTTAATATTTTCCTGTAAAGAGAGGATAGTATCTTCAAGATCATTTGCTTTTTTTCCCAAAAAAAACTTTTTTAAGCGTTTTTCGGTTTTGACAACCCAAAAAAGCCCCGCTAGAATAGCTAGTCCGGTCAAAACAAAAAAAGCAACTTGAAGCTTTGTATCCATAGATTTTCAATATATACTATTTTTATGCCGAAATCAAACTTTATATATATGGATTATGCCTCTGGCGCGCCAATTGATCCGCGGGTTTTAATGGTGATGGACAAAGTTAGTAAGAGCGAATTTGCCAACCCGAGCGCGATTCACGAGCTCGGAGTAAAAGCAAAAACAATTTTAGAAAAAGCGAGAATAGATATTGCTAAAATTCTCAGCGCCCACCCGAACGAAGTGATTTTTACTAGCGGCGCGACAGAAAGTAACAACCTAGCCTTAATCGGATTGATTGATACGTCTACTCCGCATATAGTAACTACTAATATAGAGCACGCGTCTGTATTGGGGGTTTGCAAATATTTGGAAAAAATGAAAAAAATTCAAATTACTTATGTAACAGTTGAAAAAAACGGTCTTGTGGATCCAAAAAAGATAAAAAAAGCTATTAAAAATAATACGGTTTTGGTGTCGGTAATGTATGCCAATAACGAAATAGGGACAATTCAGCCGATAAGAGAGATAGCAAAAGAAGTAAGGTATTATAATAAAGTAAACAAGAAAAAAATTTTATTTCATACCGATGCTACCCAAGCTCTTAATTACCTACCTATAAATGTGGAAAAATTAGGTGTTGACCTAATGTCTTTTAATAGCGCTAAAATTTACGGGCCGAAGGGTGCCGGTGTTTTATTTAAAAAGAGGAATGTGATACTTTCTCCGCTAATCCACGGTGGGGGCCAAGAGCACAATATAAGATCTGGCACAGAAAATTTGCCGGCAATAGCCGGGCTCGCGGAAGCCTTGAAAATAACAGAGTCTCTAAAAGAAAAAGAATCAAAGCGCTTGATAAAGCTCCGAGATTATTTTATAAGCAAGTTAGAACATTCTCACATTCTCAAGAATGTTGGAATATTAATAAATGGCGACAGGAAAGAAAGGTTGCCGAACAATATAAACATAAGTGTTCCCAAAATACCGAGCGAGCTTTTAGTTTTAGAACTTTCCGCGAGAGGAATAATGGTTTCTGCCAAGAGTGCTTGCGAATCAGCAGACGGAGACGAATCTTATGTAATAAGAGCCATTAGAAAAACGTCTAGTATTGAAGGAAGCGTTCGTTTTTCTTTGGGTAGAGCAACAACAAAAGCAGACATTGACTTTACGATAAAATCCCTCTCTGCTATTTTGACGAAGCTGAAAAGATGGTATAATTGAGTTATGGAAATGAATGATCTGAACAAATCGCAACTGATACTCTTAGCGCTTCTTATATCGTTTGTGACTTCAATTGCCACAGGCATTTCTGCGGTTACGCTAATGCAACAAGCGCCTACTTCTTTCACTACCCCAATCAATCGCATAGTCAGACAGACCATTGAAAAAGTTGTGCAGGTGGATAATTCAAGGAGTACCCCTCCGCTTACTGAGGATCAGAAAAAATTATTAGAAGATTTAAAAGCGATAAAACCTTTAACCGTGTCTTTATTTTTGAAAGGGACAAAAGAAGATGGTAGCGAGGATAAAATTTTAGGTACCGGATTATTTTTAGGGGAAGATAAAGTCGTGATAGCAAGCCTTATAGATCAACCAAAAGAAGGGGAGGTATATGTGATTAAGAGCGTACTGGGAGAGCAAAAAATTTCAAAAGTTGTAACCGAGAAAGATTTTACAGTAATTGAATTATCACTGACAGAACCCCTACCCCCACCTCCTCCCGTAGACACCTCTACTGATCATAGCAATCTTCCCTCAGAGCAGTAACTTCTTGACAGTTTTGTTTTTATAGGTTATTGTAAAAATATATGCCACCATTAAATCGTTTTACAACCAAAGCCCGAGATGCCATCAAGAAAGCTCATGAGCTTGCTATTGAGCGTGGGCAAAATCACGTTTCTTCACTGCACTTGCTCTCAGCGCTCCTCTTACAGGAAGAGTCTATGGTCCTTTCAATACTAGATAAATTAGAGATTGATACGATGTTGCTTACTGATTCTGTGATTGAGTCTATTGAAACACCAGAAACTCGCACGACCCTATCACCTTCGTATCAGATTTACTTGAGCCCTGATTTAGCGCAAACTTTGGAGAATTCGGCAAAGGTGGCCGAATCTTTAAAAGATGACTTTGTTTCTACTGAACATCTTTTTATAGCGATGCTGGATGTGCCAGGAGAAGCGAAAGAAATTTTGGCGCGCTTCCGTATTTTTAAGGATGCTGTAATGAAAGTCCTTGAAGAGCTTCGCAATCAAAGTACTACCGATATCTCTCTGCCAAAGAAAAATCGCTTGCTTGGGAAATATACCAGGAACCTCACCAAACTAGCGCGCGAGGACAAA
>JAHFNF010000027.1 GCA_023267515.1 Candidatus Nomurabacteria bacterium
ATTAGCTCTTAGCTTTTATAAGTATAGCTAAAAATGCTAGTACTGCAAGCAATATTCCTAGAACAATTGAAAGGTAAAAGAGAAATTTTTCAAATCCTCTACGGGTGTGGTGAAATGATCCTCCATCTCCTCCGCCTAGGGCTCCACCTACGCCAGCGCCAGATTGCTGCAATAGGATTGAGGCCACCAAAACCACCGAGACGATAATCTGCGCGTATGGGAGAATTCTAGTTAACATCTGCATTTGGCTATTATTGCACAATTGACCCAATATTGCAAATGAAAAAACAAAGAGTATAATTTTATCTATGCAAAATAATGAAACTTCCGTTTTGGGGCTTTTCCAAAAACTTTTTCACAATTTCAACGCGCGTCAGATGAAGGACGCGACGCTGGCTTTTAAAAAGCACCTTGATGGAGGTGGAAAAATGATGCTGGCGATGGGAGGGGCGATGTCTTCCGCGCAGATGGGGGTGACTCTGGCGCCGATGATCAAGGAAAATAAAATTCACGCTATTTCTTGCACTGGGGCGAATTTGGAAGAATCGGTTTTTCGGTTGGTGGCGCATGACAGCTACAAGGATTATCCTGATTACCGCTATTTTACCAAGGAAGACGATGAAGCAATTCTAAACAGAGGAGAGCGCCGGGTGACCGATACCTCTATTCCAGAAGAAGAGGCCTTCCGCGTGGTGGAGCCCATTATTTTAAAATATTGGAAGGACGCGCAGGCGAAAGGAGAAAGATATTTTCCGCATGAATATTTTTATAAAATTTTACTCTCTGACGAGCTGAAAGGGAAATACGAAGGAAACCCAGAGCACTGCTGGCTCCTAGAAGCGGCCAAGAAAAATTTACCGATTGTGGTGCCGGGCTGGGAAGATTCAACTCTCGGGAATATTTTTGCTGGGTATTGCAAAGCGGGAGAGGTGAGCCCAACAGTGATGAAGACTGGCGTGGAATATATGATGTATCTATATGACAAGTATCAAGAGCTTGCAAAGGACGGCCCTGGGCTTGGCTTTTTCCAGATAGGCGGGGGAATCTCCGGGGACTTTCCTATTTGCGTCGTGCCTTCTATAAAATATGATTTAAAAAAACCAGTACGACCGTGGGGATATTTCTGCCAGATATCAGACTCTACCACTTCTTATGGTTCATACTCCGGCGCCACGCCAAATGAAAAAATCACTTGGGATAAACTCACGAAAGACACCCCGATGTTTGTGATTGAATCTGATGCTACTATCGTCGCTCCGCTTATTTTTGAGGCAGTGCTGGATAGGTACTCTATAACAGAGAAATAAAGAAGTTTGCATTTATAGTATATATGCTGTATAGTAGCAGAGTGTTAAGGCACAGAAACAAACGTCGAAGTTTCAGGCAAAAATAATCAAAAAAAATCATATGATGACCGGAACAATCAAGACTCTTACTGATAAAGGATTTGGATTCATTGCTCGCGAAGGCGAAGCAAAAGACCTTTTCTTCCACTCAAAAGAACTCGTTGGTGTCACTTTTGACGAATTGAAAGTAGGCGACACCGTCTCTTTTACCCTCGTTGATACGGACAAAGGCCCAGCCGCTACGCAAGTATCTCGCGCGTAATAGCTAAAAAGTTTGTGAAAATACCCCTCTTCTGAGGGGTATTTTCGTTTGACGAAGATAAATATTTATGATATTATCATTATAAGAATGTTGCTTGAAAACATTTGAAAATATTCATTTTTCTAACATTTAAAAACAAAAGACTATGGCAAAAAAAATCACCTTTAAGAGTATTGAACTCTTGATAGACGTGGTAAAAATTGTGCCAAGTCTATCAGAAAAACAAAAAAACGATTTTATTGAAGTGCTCAGTAGGCAGTTGTTGAAAAGTCAAAACAAATCAGATAACGCTGACGCCAGAGACCGAGACCTTTATAACGCCGGTTGTCTAAAAATTAAAGAGCATATCGGAAATTGGTCTTTGCTTTTGAAGCAATTGGAGGTGTACAAAGAGAAGTTTGGACCTCTAGAAGACGAGTGGTTGCAATCCTTATCTGATTCACGTCCCACAAACCGAGCCAGAGGTGTGAAAATCAATGATGTAGAGGACGATGAATTATCGTTTGAAATCAAAAAAGTCCTTATTGATTTTGGTTTTGTTAAACTGGGAGAATTGGAGGGTCACACCAGACGTGAAGTTATGATAATGTTTCCCAACCGGTACTTGGTAACCAAGCTGACTGTCTTTATGTCAAAGCATAACCTCGTTTTTAAAAGCAAAAATTCATTTTGAAATGCCCCTGCGGAAGCGAGGGGCCTTTCTTTTGCCGATAAATAAAATTGTGCCTACACCATTATTATGGTATCATCTTTGAAAATTCAGTTATTGTTTCACCTTAAAAAGAAGGAGGAAAAAAATGAGATTTCCCGCCGGAGCGACCATCTCCAAAAAAAGGGCCATACCCAGATTGCCGCGTTCTTATGCTTACAGGAACATTCACCACAAACATGTTAAAAACTGGTCGGAGTATCAGCCACAGTTGTTTGTCAGTCCAGTTGGTGAAAGGTCTAAACATCAGATTGCTGATATCCTAAAAGTCACCAAGATAATAGCACCGGTTGTGTGCTTTGTCGGCAGAAAACCTTATGAGCGTGTCACTCACTTTGTCACAAAAGATGACTTAAAAAAAATCCGAAGACCAAACATTGCTTTCTTTTTATTTAAGCAATCAGAACTGGGCGGTCAGCTCAAGTTGGTTGACTCCTACAATGTCAGCTCTGAAACAAGGAAAAACGAATTGGCTCGTCCTAATTTTTTTTAACTCCCCTTTCACGACCCTGATTGCCACGATTGTGCAGTCAGGGTATTATTTTGCTATAATAGGCCTATGCAACCGAGGAAACACACAAAGACGTTTACGGAGAAAGTGCTCGCAGTCGTAAAGACGATTCCAAGCGGGAAGGTTTTGACTTATAGTGAGGTGGCTTGGAAGGCGGGGAACCACAATGCCTACCGCGCAGTAGGGAATATCTTAATGAAAAACTTTGATCCGAAAATCCCTTGCCACCGGGTGGTGAAGTCAGATGGCGATATCGGGGAGTACAATCGGGGCAAGGCAGAGAAACTCCGCAAGCTCCGTGCCGAAGGTGCGAAGGTCGCTTTACAGGGTAAATAATGTTATAATGGTCTTATTATAAGTTTTAATAATTAATAGAAAATAAATTATATGGCAGACAAAAAAGTTTCCGCATTTATGAAGCCGATGAATATAAGCGCTGACTTAGCAGCAGTGGTAGGAAAGGGGCCAATGCCTCGCTCTGAGGTGGTAAAGGCTTTGTGGGTCTACATTAAAAAGAACAACCTCCAAGATCCAAAAAACAAGCGCAATATCAACGCTGATGCAAATTTAAAGAAAGTATTTGATGGCAAAGGAGTTGTGAATATGTTTGAAATGACGAAGCTCGTCTCAAAGCATCTATCGTAGTAATGAGTTATTTAACGAACGTTTTTCTCCGAATTGAAGAGAAGGCGCGGAAATACTTTGAAAAGTATCCTTTTACGCACGCCTTTATAGCCGGTTTTGGTGTGATCCTTTTTTGGCGCGGAGCGTGGGAGATTGCGGATCTTTTTCACCTTGGCCCTATCTCTTCTGTAATAATTGGTTGTTTAATGCTCGGTGGTGTAGGCCTTTTTATTCAAACCTTTGTCGGTAATGCGATCATCATAAAGAGTGTGGAGAAGGAAAAGCAAACTGAAAAGCAAACTGAGAAAGAAGTGAAAGAAGAAGAAGTCACCCTTTCAATGCTCGCCAAGAAGTTGAATGCGCTGGAAGCCAAAATTGATTCTCTTAAAAAGTAAAAAGAAATAACGATGGATATTTTTGCGCATACACTTTGGACCAACGCCGCCGCTCGCGGGGCAAATAAGCTTGCGGAAAAGAAAAATAAAAATTTTCATCTCAATGTCGCCTGGGCGGCGTTCTGGGGAGTTTTTCCTGATTTGTTTGCTTTTAGTATTCCTTTTGCGGTAAGAATCATATCTCTACTAACCGGAAGCACAGCACTTTCAAATTTTTTACAGCGTCCACCAGTGGCGGAAGAGGGACTGCATAATAGTTTTACCGGATTTGATTTGGCGCACAATCTTTATCAATATAGCCACTCGCTCGTCATTTGGGCAGTAGTGTTTTTAATTGTGTGGGCCTTTTATAAAAGACCGAGATATGAGCTCCTCGGCTGGGCACTTCATATATTGATAGATATTCCTTCGCACGCCTTGGCATTTTATCCGACACCGTTTCTCTTTCCCATTTCGGATTATCGTTTCCCATACGGCATCTCTTGGAGCAATCAATGGTATATGATTATAAATTACTCTGCGCTCGTATTAGTCTGGGGCGGAATTATGTGGAAAAAATTTGCAAAGAAAAAAGTGATATAATTGCATTATGACCAAGATGGGGAAAATGGTATTGCTAACACTCATAATTATCCTTGCTGGCGCAGGATACTTGATTTATAGACCCAATAATAATGTATATATTTCTCCTCCTAACCCAACCCCATTAGGAAATCCTAATAGTTACTTGGCTGGGCATATATCTATCGGCCCGTTTTGCCCGGTGGAGCAAGTGGGACATCCGTGTCCTGTGCCTCCAGAAGCATATACTTCACGGGAAGTCGTGGTATATAAGAATGACCAGCTTACTGTACAAACAAGAGTCCACCTAGATGCACAAGGTAATTATAAAATCGCTCTAGCACCGGGAAATTATTTTGTGCAAATTGTGCCGGCAGGTATCGGAGCAGGGGAGAAAAAACCAGCCTCTATTGTGCCGAACGAAACCACAACTATAGATTTTGATATTGATACAGGCATTAGGTAATATGAAACGCTACCTACACTATCTTCTTCTCGGCGCTGGAGCGGTTGTCGCTTTTGTTATTCTTACTAATTTAATCATTCACGTCAGCACCAAGTCGCATATTTATAAAAATATTAATGATGTGCCAAAAGCGCAAGCGGTGGTAATTCCTGGTGCGGCTATTTTTCCAGACGGCGCGCTCTCTTCTATTTTTAAAGATAGAGTAGATAAAGCAATTTCTATTTATAAAGAGGGAAAAGTCTCAAAAATTCTCGTGTCAGGGGACAATAGCACCGTCTCGCACAACGAAGTGAACCCTGTGCGTAATTATCTACTTGAGAAGGGAATACCAGATGCAGATATTTTTCTAGATCACGCCGGTTTTGATACATACAGTACGATGTACCGTGCACGGGATATTTTCAAAGTTGAATCCATTATTGTTTCTACTCAAGCATTTCATTTGCCACGTTCGGTATTTATAGCTCGGATGCTCGGCATTACAGCTTATGGTGTACCTGCGGAGACAGAAAATATCCTTTTTAAGAATTATGTTCGTGAAGCTTTGGCGGACGAAAAAGCAGTAATGAATTTACTGCTTCATCGCAAGCCTAAATTCCTAGGGGATACGATACCAATCACAGGGGATGGCAGGAATTATCCGTAATAATATCTTAAAATTAACCCCATTAGATATGTACTATTTTTATATTATTCTAACAAGTAATTTGATTGTTCTAATGTTTTGCAAAAGACTGCAATAGAAAGCGAGATAGGGTATAATAAGATAATGGCTTTAGAATATAGAAAAATTGAACGGATGGTGAAAGGTTTTGCCAATCATCGGCGCATTCAGATTCTCGAACTCCTGAAAAAGGAGCCGGAGCTTTCGGTGGAGAATATTGCCGAGAAGCTTCACATTGGGTATGAGAATACCTCAGATCATGTTCGCAAGCTTGCCATTGCTGGCTTGGTCATGAAGAGAAATGAAGGTCCGAGTGTTCGCCATAAACTCACTCCGCGCGGGGAGTCTGTTCTAGTGTTTTGCAAAAGACTGCAATAGAGAATAGGGGTTGGGGGATTTTGGTGGATCGGGGTTGGGGTGTGGTAAAATAGATAAATGCTTAAAGAATTCAAACAATTTTTATTGAGGGGGAATGTGGTGGATTTGGCCGTCGGCGTCGTCATCGGGGCGGCTTTTGGCACCATCGTTTCCGCGCTAGTCAAAGATATTCTTACTCCATTTATCGCCGCTATCGCCAAGGTGCCAGATTTCTCCGGACTTTATTTTGTCATAAATGATAGTAAGTTTATGTATGGAGATTTTATAAATGCCCTCATTTCTTTCATCCTGGTCGCTTCTGCCGTATTTTTCTTTATCGTAAAGCCGATGAATATGCTCGTGGAGCGTTCTCGCAAAGGACCTCCGGCCGACCCTACGACCAAAAAGTGCCCCGAGTGCCAAAGCGAAATCCCTCTCTCCGCCCGCCGTTGCTCGCATTGTACCCAAGTGGTGGGTTGAAATTTATGTCTAAAAAAAATAAATTTAAAAATGAAATAGTCCGGTTCTGTACTACAATCGATGGTATAAGAGCTTACACACCAGCTTATTTTGAGACTTACATAAAAAAGGCAAAATTACACAAAAAAATTCACGAGCAAGTTAAAAGTAAATATTTTATTAAAAAAAATAAAAAACTTTTTATAAAAACAGCAGGTATAGAAGTTATGGACAAATTGCGCGATTCCGAGGCTCAATTTATAGAATCTGTTGGCTTAATTCCTACAAGCCAGTACGTTACACTTTTTATTGTTTTTGAAAATTATATAAGACAAATTATTAAAGCAAGTTTATCTGAGAACAAAACAATTCTAATTCAGACAGAAAATAATATAAGTTTAAATGAAATTTTAGAATTTAGTACTATAAAAGAAGTTGTTAATTTTTCTATTGAAAGAGAAGTTGATGATGCCTTAAGAGATAAAAAATCAATAGTTGACTGGATAAAAGAGAATCTGAAAATTAATGTACCGAATGTTAATAACTTAAATGATGATTTTGTAAAGTATAATGGTATTAGAAATCTCCTAGTACATAATAATGGTAAGGTTAATAGGATTTATCTACAAAATTGCTTACAAGCAAAGTTTGATAAAAAAGATTTACCAAAAATCGGTGATAATGTTGATGTAACACCAGATTTATTTCTTAAGACATGTAGTAATCTTTACTTGATTGGTTTACAAATAGGTATTAATTTATGGATACACTCTAAACCAAAGGATATAAAATTAATTGAGAATCTTCTTATAGATCAACAGATAAAATTTTTAAATAAAAGGAAATTTTACTTAGCAGAAATTGTTTCTAATATGGCCATAAGTACAATCAAAACATTTTCTAAAATTCCCATTGAAGAAAATGTTTTGATAAATAAAGCGGCTTCCTTGAAATTTCAAAAGAAGGATAACCTTTCAGAACAAATTTTAAACAACATTCATTCTAAGGATATAGTTTTTAATTTAGCTATTTGTCTTATAAATAAGAATTTTAAAACAGCAAGTGCCTTGATGACAAAAATTAATAAATCTAAATTACAAAGCTATTATATAAATTGGCCCCTTTTTAAGTTAAATAGGAGGTCTGAAACATTAAATAAAGCCTTTAAAAAAATAGTTGGAAAAGTAAGTTTATATCAAATTCAATAATTTATGAAGAGTATTAAATTTACAAATCTAGCGGTGTTTATAATATTTTTCGGTATTGCTTTGATTGAAGCTTTTCAAAAACAAAATTGGCTGGAGGCCGCATTATTTTTAGCATTGGGATTTATATCTCTTTGGGCAGATATGCGAAAAAATAAGTAAAAAGTGCTATACTTAGTAGATTATTAACTAACTATAATTTTTATGCTTACAACAATTGCAGTCATCTTACTCGTTCTCTGGGCTATAGGTTTTATCGGTTTTCATGTGCTGGGTGGATTTATTCACTTTCTTTTAGTGGCGGCAGTCGTCTTGTTTTTGATTCGCATAATTCGTGGAGAAAATCCGTTGAAGTAGATATGAAAAATATAAAGTTTACAAATCTGGCGGTGTTTATAATATTTTTCGGCATTGCTTTAATTGAAGCTTTTCAAAAGCAAAATTGGCTGGAAGCCGCACTATTCTTAGCTTTGGGGTTTATCTCCCTTTGGGCAGATGTGAAGAAAAATAACTAGGAGGTGGTATAATAATTTTATTATTAATAACCTAAAAATATAATCATATGGCAAAAGGACAAGGTGCTAGAAAAGAGAAGAAAAAGCCGAAAAAGGACAAGAAGAAATAAGCACAAAAAAAGCCCTAAAATAGGGCTTTTTTTGTGCTTGACTTAGCTTGGGGCTTAGTATAATATAGGGGCAACGTCTTTCCTCTTATGGATAGGGCGTTTTTCTTTGAAAATCAAATGAATTGTTTTTACCCCGCCACGGCGGGGTGAATTTGAGAACCCCGGTTTTTCAGCCGGGACGCAAGTCTCAAGATGTTTCTAAAAGATAATAATTTCAGAGCAAAGATCAAACTCTGCAAACAAAAACCAAGCGCCGAAAGGTACTGCTGTTTTTTGTTTTGTTTCGTTCTAAAACTTTTAATTAGAGTTTGATCCTAGCTCAGGATGAACGCTGGCGGCGTGGATAAGGCATGCAAGTCGAACGGAACTTTTATATTCTGCGATGCGATTACATCAAGTCAAAGGTCGTAAAAGTTTAGTGGCGAACGAGGTAGTAATACGCAGGAACTTCCCCCAAGGTCATGAATAATCCATCGAAAGGTGGACTAATACATGATGGTCTCGCAAGAGTAAAGTTTTAACGCCTTGGGAAAGGCCTGTGCGGTATCAGCTAGTTGGCAGTGTAAAAGACTACCAAGGCTATGACGCCTAGGGGAGCTGAGAGGCTGACCCCCACCGATGGTACTGAGACACGGACCATACACCTACGGGTGGCTGCAGTCGAGAATCTTCCACAATGGACGAAAGTCTGATGGAGCGACGCCGCGTGATTGATGAAGTCCCTCTGGGACGTAAAGATCTTTTATGAGGGAAGAAGTTTATTGACGGTACCTCATGAATAAGAGGCTCCTA
The DNA here is from genome assembly GCA_023267515.1 of Candidatus Nomurabacteria bacterium. Classification (GTDB taxonomy): domain Bacteria; phylum Patescibacteriota; class Minisyncoccia; order Phycocordibacterales; family UBA9973; genus UBA9973. Next base: position 8,977 of record JAHFNF010000027.1, read on the forward strand.
ATCTCGTGCCAGCAGGAGCGGTAATACGAGAGCCTCGAGCGTTATCCGGAATTATTGGGCGTAAAGGGTGCGTAGGTTG
>JAHFNF010000028.1 GCA_023267515.1 Candidatus Nomurabacteria bacterium
TTTATGAGTATAATGATTACAAAGAGAGATGGCACGCAAGAAGCATTTGATGCGGACCGAATCAATAAATCTATTGAGCGCGCATGCTTTGGTCTCACCGATGGGCTTTCCAAGGCGGTGCAGATCGCTTCCGAGACTCGGCTCACTCTTTATGACGGCATTACTGAAGAAGAACTTGACCAAGCGACGATAAATACAGCTTTGCAGAATGTTCACCAAGATTTAGAGTTTGATACAATAGCCACTCGTCTCCTCTTAAAGACCATTTACAAGAAAGTTCTAGGGGATTTCAGTAAGGACGACGCAGAAGACTTTGCTAGAATCCATCGCGAGCATTTTCCAGAATATATTTCGGCCGCCGTGGAAGATAAATTGCTTGATCCGCGGATGAAAAGCGTTTTTAACTTGGAAGAATTATCGGAAGCACTGGATATTTCCCGTGATGGACTTTATAAATACTCTGGAGTCTCCACGATGCTTGATAGATATTTCACTAAAGGCGGGAATCGCGAACCGTTAGAAACCCCGCAATATTTTTGGATGCGGGTGGCGATGGGAATGTCGCTCAACGAAGAGAGTCCTACGGAATGGGCGAAAAATTTCTACAATAAAATGTCCAGGCTTGAATATCTTTCCGCTGGTTCCACCAATTTGGGCGCTGGCACTCCAAACCCAAGACTTTCAAATTGCTATCTTATGGAAATTCAAGATGATATGGAGCACATTGGTAAAACTGTTTCGGATGTTCTACTCCTTTCAAAAGCAACAGGCGGTATCGGATTGTCCGTCACGAAGCTTCGCGCTTCTGGATCAATTTTAAAAACGAGCAATACCGTTTCCTCTGGCCCGGTTCCATTTCTTCATATGATTGATTCAGCCATTCGCGCAGTGCAACGTGGAGGAAAGAAGAAAGGCGCATTATGTTTCTATATGGAGAACTGGCACATTGATTTCCAAGATTTCTTGGACCTAAAACAAAATGCCGGAGATGACTACCGCCGAGCACGCACGGCGAACATCGCGGTGTATCTCTCCGACGAATTTATGAAGCGTGTGCATGCAGGGGACGATTGGTATTTATTTGATCCGAACGAAGTAAAAGATTTAGTAGAGCTTTACGGGCAAGATTTTTCCAAGCGTTATGCGCACTATGCCCAAATGGCCGAGGAAGGAAAAATAAAAATGTGGTCCAAAATGCCCGCTCGTCAGCAATATAAAAATATTTTAGTATCACTTCAAACCACTTCCCATCCATGGCTTACTTGGAAGGACGCGATCAATGTCCGTGCGCTCAATAATAATACCGGTACGATTCACGCTTCAAATCTCTGCACCGAGGTGACCTTGCCGCAAAATAGGGACAATATTGCTGTTTGCAATCTACTTTCTATTAACCTAGCTCGGCACGTGCGCGCTGGCCAGATAGATTGGCACCTTTTAGAGGAATCTGTCCGAATATCCTTGCGCCAATTGGATAATTTAGTGGATATAAACAAGCTTCCACTTAAAGAAGCGATAAAAGCGGATATTGAAAACAGAGCAGTGGGTATGGGGCTGATGGGATTCTCCGATACGATAGAAATGCTTGGTTTTTCATATGAAGATAAAGAGGCGCATGATTTATCAGACAAGGTTTTTGAATTCATTAGCTATATGGCGATAGATGAGAGCGCCAATATTGCCGCCGAAAAAGGCTCGTATCCAAATTTCAAGGGTTCTGGCTGGTCAAAAGGAATGGTGCCGATTGATACGTTAGAACTTCTGCAAAAAGAGCGTGGGACAGATATGCCACTTGTGAAGGAATCTACACCTGCTATTCCAAACCTAGATTGGAGTCTAGTTCGCGAAAAAGTTAAAAGAGGAATGAGGAACGCAACCGTGATGGCCGTAGCGCCGAATGCAAACATCGGGCTCGTGGCTGGCGTTACCCCTGGCATTGATCCGCGCTTTGCACAGATGTTTTCTCGCAACAAGCTTTCCGGGAAATATTTGGAGATCAATCCAAATTTAGTAGCCGATTTGAAAAAAGAAAATCTTTGGGAGGCTGTGCGCGAGCAGATACTGACCAATCGGGGAGACATCGCTGAGATTCCAGCCATCCCAGATCATATCAAAAGAATTTACAAGACATCCTTTTCTGTTTCACCGCTCGCTTATGTAGAGGTCGCTGCTCGCGCCCAGAAATGGGTAGATCAGGCAATCAGCCGAAATATGTATTTAGATGTCCGCGACATTGATGAAGTAATGAATATTTATTCTACCGCTTGGGACAAGGGATTGAAGACCACCTATTACTTGCATATGAAACCTCGTCACAATGCTGAGCAAAGTACCACCAAGGTAAACAAACAAGACATTACTGGCAAGCGCGGGTTCGCGGTGCTCTCTTCTATCAAGGTTGAGCCAAAAGTGGAAATCCCTGTACCAGTACTCGCAACTGAACCACTGAAACAAGCAGATTCCTCCCCGGTCGTTTTGAAAGTGCACTTACCAGAAGACCCGCAAGACGCATTACTCTGCGAGGGTTGCCAATAAAATTTATGATACTCGGAAAAGCTTCACCGGAGGATATGAATCTCCATCCAATGAAATACAAGTGGGCCTACGACCTTTATAATCAGGCCGTGCGAAATACCTGGTTCCCACACGAAATCGCACTCGGCGAGGATTTAAATGATTGGAAAAGTATGACCGAGGATGAACGCCACGCGGTAAAGTTTTTGATGGCTTTTTTCAATCCGGCAGAATTAATAGTGAATCGATCGCTCGCGCTCGGAGTGTATCCATATCTCAAATCCCCAGAATGCCATTTATATCTTGCCAAGCAAATGTTTGAAGAGGCCAACCACTGCGTTTCCTTTGAATATGTCTTAGAGACTTTTCCTTTTGATCGCGAGACAATTTTTAATCTTCACTTAGATACTCCTTCAATGAAGGTCAAGGAAGACTATATCAATAGATATTTAAGGAGAATGACCGAGGAAACCCTTGATATTGAGACAGTAGAGGGCAAGAAAGACTTTGTCAGAAACCTGGTAGCAACGAACGTGGTGATGGAGGGTATTTGGTTTTACTCTGGTTTTATGGTGGCCCTTTCTTTCCGCCAGCGCAATCAGCTTCGTAATTTCGGCTCAATGATAAACTGGGTCTTGCGCGATGAGTCCCTCCATCTTAAATTTGGCATCAACCTTATTCACACGATTCTGGAAGAAAATCCTGATTTACTCACTCACGAATTTGCCGAAGAAATAAAAAATATTGTAGTGGAGGGAGTAGATTTAGAGGTGGCCTACAACAATGATCTTTTTCCGAAAGGGATACTGGGACTGAACGCTGACTATGTAAACCAATATGTAAAATATGTGACAGACCGAAGATTAGAAGAATTAGGTCTTCAAAAACATTACAATGCCACCAATCCAGCCAAATGGATGTCCGCCGCGACTGATGTGTATGAATTGGTAAACTTTTTTGAAACTCAAAATACAAGCTATGAAGTAGATGCTCGTGGCCACTCAAAAGAAAAACCGCCCACAGAGTAGGGCGGTTTTTCTTTTACTTATTTACATATTCATCGGAGTATTGCCATTTCTGTTTCTTCCGAAGGAATAGCCGGTAAGCATCCTCTTGCCGATAGTTACGATACCCATTAGGACAAGGATAAGTGCTAGCCAGCCGATCAGGGTTGTCGGTAGGAATTTTCCGCTACCAAAGATTGAAGCGGCAGCTAGATTTTCTCCCTCTATCACGTGGTTTACCGTGTAGGCGATCTCATCCTGTTCAACAGTGGAGCCTGGAAGATTGTATATCATTGTGGCAGTAGTTATCAGTATTCCACCTGGGTTCGCTTTTCCATTTACATGTCCTTTTACCGTGATTGATCCGATTTGGTCTGGAATTAATGTGTCTGATTTAAATGTTAGAGTGTTGTCTCCATCAATTGTCCCAAAGTTTGCTTCGTCAAAAGTTATTTCTGACGGAAGTTGGACTGTCAGCACAGTATTCTCAAAGTTTTTTGTGGAAGTATTTTTATAAGATACCAAGTATTCAACTGTATCACCTTGCATTATCTCGTCCTTGTCAGCACTAATAGTTAGTATTTCGCTTACCACGTCTGGTGTTGGGGCTGGAGCAGTTTCTTCTACATTTCCAGATGGAATATTGCCACCTTTTAAGGTCTGAAATACAAGTATGCTACCGTGAGCAACATCACTTCCACTACTCACCACTGCTCGGAAGTAGTAGATTGTGTTTGGAGTAAGGCCAGTGATCGTATCACCATATGCCTTAACGGAGTAAGCTGAGCTGAGGCTTTGAGCGCTAGTGGTGTGTCCCAGAGAAACGCTCGTTCCGTATTCAAAGTAGGCATTGACACTTCCGCTTGGAATTACGGCTATACCATTTAGTCTAGCTGTCGTAGAAGTTTTATTGGTTGCGGTCACGGTCGTCGCGCCAAGACCAGTATTATTTACAGGTGTTATCCCGGTCGTGAAGGAAAGAATTTCACCAGTGTCATCCCCAGAGGAGTTTTCAGCTACTGCGCGGAAATAATAGGTGGTATTTAAGGCGACATTAATATTACGGTTAAAAGAGACCGAGCTATTTCCAGAACCCATACTTAAATGAGTGGTTTCATTATTAAGATTTGAAATTGAAGTGCCATATTCAAACCAAGCAGTGGTAGAGTGATTGTTTGGATCAACAGAGCCAAAAAGGGTAACTGAGGTTCCATTTACAGTGTAGGAAATTGTATTCACAGAAGGATCGCTTCCACCGCCACCTCCTCCACCGCCAGAAGAAGTATGGGTCACGTTGAATGGTCTAGTATTAGAAGTTCCGTTTATTGTGGTGACTGATACATCACGGGATCCTGTGGAGGCAGTAGATGAAATAGTAATGTCCGCAGTGAGCTGGGTAGAATTAATAAAGTTTACAGAGTTTACGGTAATATTTGTAGCAGGTGAAAAGTTTATCACTGAACCACTTGTGAAATTCGTACCATTTAAGGTCATTGTAAAAGTTTGTCCGCGGTTTCGGCTGGTAGGAGATATAGAAGTGAGAGTTGGAGCCAAAGGATTGGCAGAAAGCACAGTAAAGGTTTGAGCATTAGAAGTGCCATTCACTGTCGTCACCGTGACATTATGTCCTCCGATCGGAGCAGTGGTAGAAATTGTTATATTTGCCGTGATTTGGTTTGAGTTAATAAAGTTTACAGAGTTCACGGTAATGCCAGAGCCAAAGGTAGTAGTGGCACCAGTAGTAAAGTTTGTACCGTTTAAAGTAACTGTCAAAGTCTGCCCCTGGGTGCCGGAGTTGGGATTGACTGAGGTTAGAGTCGGAGTGTTTGGAGAAGGCGGAGGGGGAGTACTATTTGTTTCAATAGGAGTAGCATTTCCATAATCTGTTCCATTTATGTTTGAAGCTACTGTTCGCACGTAGTAAGTTGTATCAGGGGCGATAGTAGGAGTATTTAAAGTACAAGATAAACTCCCGCTTTCTCTTAATGCTGGTTGGGTTGTTTGGCAGGCAATAATTCCATTACCTGGTTGGCCACTCGGTAAGTAACTTAAATTAGTTGAGTATTCAAACATAGTGGTAGTCTGCACGCCACCCCACATAAATGCTCCGTGAAAAGTAATTGAAGTTGCAGTTGCACTGGCCTCCGTAGTTAATGCGGAAGGTGCAGTAGAAGGGGGTGGAACAGGGGCGACAGCGACGATTGAAGTTGCATTTCCGTATGATGTGCCGTTAACGTTGGAAGCAACAGCTCGCACATAGTAGGTAGTATTTACTAAAATTGTCGGAGTGTTTAAAGTGCAGGTAATAGAACCAGAACCTGGAAGTACTGGTTGCAAAATTTGGCAGTCAATAATTCCACTACCCGGCATTCCGTTTGGAAGGTCCGATAGGTTTGTGGAGTATTCAAACATTGTGGTGGTCTGCGCACCGTTTGCCATAAAAGCTCCATTAAAAGTTATGGAGCTAGAAGTTGAGCTTGCAGCGGAAGTCAGAGCAGAAGGGCCTGCCGCTAGGGCGTGACCTGCGCCAAACGCAAAAATTGCGACCAAAGCGAAGGCAAATATTAGATTTTTTATACTAGTTTTCATAATTGTTTCTTTTAATTATTCTATGCTTAATTTATAAGGCTTTTTCCACGAAATTATTTTACTTCAATATCTTATCATACTATGGTTTAAAAGTCAAATGTCTTATCATTCCTAGCTTGACAAATGGGTATCTATTATGCTACAATATGGGCGGTCTAAGTTCTTTAAAAATCTTCGCCTTTTCTATCGGAAACAGCATTTTCGGCACTTTTCTCGTCTTATATTTTGACGGATAAAGAGCTTCTTTATTACATAAATAAGCGCTTGAAATGCTGTTTCCGATGATTGATTTTTCATTCATTGGTTTCAGTAAAAATAAAAAATAATATAAACAATAATATTTTAATCTTTACTAACAAAAACCAACAACTATGAAAAAAGCAATCACCCTTGCGATGATTATCGCCTTGACGATAACTCGCGCAGCAGCTTCCTACACAGGAAGCGCTAATGCAACATTAGGAACCGTAACTGCCACTCAGGCATCAGCTATGTTCACGTGGTCTATAAGTAGCACCACGGGAATTAGTATGTCTAATATTGGCGACAGCGTTTCCGTTTCTGCTCAAAAATATGACGTTACAACAAGTCAATTTTTGGGATATGAGTATTTGGCGCCCCAAACTGATACCATCAATCTGGTGGGAATCACGCACAACTTTTCAGGATTGAACCCAGGACACGTCTCTCAATTAATGGTTCACTTTATTTTAACTCAGAGTAATAATATAGTGTGGTTTTTTGACACTACTATTACTTTTACGACAAATTGCATACCATTACTTGCGTCAATCAGTCCTACCAATCCGGCAGTTTGTGCAGGTGGGTCAATCACTCTTAGCGGTAGCGGAGGCACTCATTTTCAGTGGTCCACTGGTGATACTACTTCAAGTACTACCATCAGCCCACTTGTTCCAACTGTCGTTACTTTAACAGTGTGGACGGATAATTGCTCTCCCGTTTCAACTTCTGTAACAGTCGGTATTAATCCTGTTTTCAATGTTTCTGTCACCGTAATTGGAACTAACCCTAGCTGCAACTCAGCGAGTGTAGTGCTTACAGCAACTCCTGGCGCGGCAAGTTATTCCTGGACACCCACAACTTATCTCAGCGCAACAAACACTATGACCGTGTCGGCAACAAATGTAACGTCCTCAATGACTTATTTTGTGACTGCCACAGGAAGTAATGGATGCTCAGGTACTGGGTCAGCCACTGTCGTTGTGAATCCTACGCCCCCGGTGTCTGTATCTGCTTTGCCATCAAGTGTTTGTGCCGGACAACAATCGGTACTTACTGCTAGTGGAGCAAGCACCTTCAGCTGGACACCATTTAGCAGCTTGAGTTCCTCGACAGGTTCTAGCGTCACCGCTACGCCCACGGGGACTACGACCTACACGGTCACAGGCAATGCTTTAAGCTGTACAGCTACTGCGCAGGTAACGTTGACGGTAAATCCTATACCGGTAGTCATTGTCACTGGCCCACACGAACTTTGCAATGATGGCAGCTATGTCACACTCGATGCTACGGGAGCTGACTTCTTTACGTGGAGTCCGGGAACTGGATTAAACACTATATTCGGTCCGCAAGTTGATGCAAATCCACCATCTAGCATCATCTATACCATCACTGGTACAGATGTAACTGGTTGTGCGGCAAGTACAACTTTCAACCTGAGTGTGAGCAATCCACCGGTTATCACGGGAGTGTACTACGATGCCATCAATGCAGAAGTCACATTTTATGGAATAAATATGTCTGGTGTGGACAGCATCCACGTTGGAGATACCTATCCGAAAATTGCTGGCAACAACACTTATGCAACTTTTCCATTATGGTGGACTATGTTAAATGTCGGAATGAGTATAACTCTTTTTTCCGAACCCTGTGAAGTCCAGTACACATTTATGGGAAACACTGTTGGCATTGAGGAATTGACTATTGGAGCAAAAGGCGAAGTTGGTAATAACAGAATTTATGATCTCTCATCACGGGAGGTTACTGGTTCCGTTATTAGCGATGGATGGTATGTTAAGAATAAAAACCTTATCTACATCCAGGATGGCAAAATAATTGCTACCCGCAAGCGTTAACCTTGCAAAAGCTTTTCAAATTTAGCCCTGCACAAAATGTGTCAGGGCTATCTTTTTATATTTTTTTTTCAATAGAAAAACCCCCGCTTTTGGCGGGGGCTTCTCATTTTAATGCAGGTGTCTATAAGCCGAATTTTGTGCCCTTCACAAAAGCGGAGGGCGATAGCTATTTATCTAGGTCTGAAATTACTCTCAGACTCAAGCGATTCTTCCCAAGATTACTCTCGGGACACGATCTTGCACGCGCGTAAGTATTTTGCCGTTTCACCCCACCTTGCGGTGGACTCGTCTCTGTTCGCAACTCTATCCTCGCGGGCGATGGGCATTACCCACTACGTTTAATTCTTCCGATAAATCGTCAGAACTGCGTGTTCGGACTTTCCTCCCCGCCATAGGCGGAGCAGCTATCCGACACCTGCTAATATAGTGTATAACACTTGCATTATTATTTCAAGTATGCTATACTGGCCCTGTGAGTGTGAGGTAAAACTTACATTTTAATGAACGATATATGTGCCGCAAAAGCCCACCGCAAGGTGGGTTTTTGTTTTGCCTGTTGCTTCACTGGTTTTGGCTGAGCTTTTTTATTATGTTATACTTTATGAAGTCACAGAATTGCTTTTATCTGTGGCGGGTGATCGCACTCACATAGGCACATATGTTGGAGTTTAGCCATCACCCGCCTCAAATGGAAGCAATTTTTTATTGCCAATTTTTTTACTACCAAAAGTTATCCACAGTTTGCGCTTGCAAGTATTGTTTTTAATTTCCAGATGCGGGATAATTAATATAGTTCTTTGCAATGATGTTTTAAAAAGATTTTTACAAATTTTTTTATGGTCGTGTTATT
>JAHFNF010000057.1 GCA_023267515.1 Candidatus Nomurabacteria bacterium
CAATAAAATTCTTGCTTCGCAAGGGAGCAGAAAAGATAATCCTGATTACCCACCTTGGCAAGGATGGCACTGCCAGCTTAGATCCAGTAATAAGTAGTTTTTTCTCTCTTTCAAAAATTAAACAAGAAAAAATAGAATTTTTTGAGAATATTCGTAAATTTTCTGGTGAAATGGAAAACGATTCCTTGTTTGCCAGGCGGCTCGCGGCACTTGCTGATATCTATATAAATGAGGCCTTTTCGGTTTCACACCGAGCGCATGCGTCTATCGTCGGTATTCCCAAATACCTTCCACACTACGCTGGTTTCCAAATGGAGGAAGAAGTAAAAAACCTTTCAAAAGCGGTTAAGAGCCCGATGCATCCTTTTCTTTTTATCCTAGGTGGGGCAAAATTTTCCACAAAAATTCCCTTGATCAAAAAATATTTAAAACTTGCTGACAATATTTTTATAGGCGGAGCATTGGCGAACGATTTTCTAAAAGCAAAAGGATTTGAGGTGGGTAAATCCTTGATTGACCAAGGTAAATTTGGTATAGAAAAGATTATTAAAAACAAAAAACTGATATTGCCAGTGGACGTTGTGGTCAAAAAAGGAGAGTCCTTCAATCTCAAAAAAGCGGACAAAGTTGGTAAAAGCGAATCAATTATGGATATAGGTAAAGAGTCTATAAAAATGCTCACCCCCTTCATTAAAGGGGCAAAACTTATTCTTTGGAATGGGCCCGTAGGAAAATATGAAGCGGGTGGGGGCAAAGCCACCAAAGCAATTTTGAAACTTGTAGCCCGATCAAAAGCTGAAAGCATAATTGGCGGAGGGGATACTGTTACCCTAATCTCAGAGTTGGATATGGAAAAACAGTTTTCTTTTGTATCTACTGGCGGTGGGGCAACATTGGATTTCTTAGCCAGTGGCACATTGCCTGGTATTAAAGCCTTGGATTAATTTCTTTTTGGATTTTTTCCGCGAGCTCTTTCATTTCCTCCTCATTTTTATATTCACGCTTGCCGTGCCAGAGCTCAAAACCATCGTTGTGGTAGCGAGGGATAATGTGAAAGTGAGAATGGAAAATCACTTGGCCTGCGGCGTGATTGTTATTCATGGCCAGGTTCACCCCATCTGCGTTAGTGGATTTTTTTACCGCAATACTTACTTTTTTAGCTGTTTTGATCATTGCTTCTAGATGCGCATCGGGAGTTTCGTATATATTAGCAGAATGTTCTTTTGGAACTACTAAAATATGGCCTAAATTTACAGGCTTTAAGTCTAAAAATGCAAAAGTCATATTGTCCTCATAGACTTTTGAGCTCGGGATTTCCCCTTTTATAATTTTACAGAAAATACAGTCCTGCATAAGTATATTGTATCATTTTGTGCTAGAATTTTGTCTATGTCGGAACTTCTTGATACTTTGCTCTCCAAAAGAGGCATAAAAACTGATAGAGATATAGAAGCCTTTCTCAATCCAGACTATGAAAGGGATTTTCACGATCCATTCTTAATGCGGGATATGGAGCGCGCCTGTGTCCGGATTTTTAAGGCCATGGAGGGGAAAGAAAAAATTCTAATTTATGCAGATTATGACTGCGACGGGATTCCTGGGGCAGTGATTTTAAATGACCTTTTTAAAAAGATTTCAGAGAATTTTTCCGCCCAAGGCGGACCAGTCTTGGACTGGGAAGTCTATATTCCGCAGAGAAACTCTGAGGGCTACGGCCTAAATTTGGAAGCAATAGAAAAATTTGCCGGGGACGGCGTGAAGCTCTTAATTACCGTAGATCTTGGTATTACAGCTGTTGCTGAAGTGGCTCAAGCAGAAGTGGACGGAATTGATGTGATCATTACAGACCATCATTTACCACCAGAAGTTTTGCCAAGAGCATACGCGATACTCAATCCAAAAACTGACGAGTACCCAGAAAAAATGCTATGTGGCGCGGGTGTGGCTTTCAAATTGGTACAAGGATTTGTAAAAAAATACGGAGAATACTTTAAAATTACTGATGGTTGGGAGAAGTGGCTACTTGATATGGCAGGGTTAGCGACTCTCTCCGACCGAGTGCCACTTTTAGGTGAGAACCGAGCGATAGCTAGCTTTGGGATGAAAGTTTTGCGCAAGTCTCCGCGCCCAGGGTTACAAAAACTACTTTCAAAATTAAATATTGATCAGCGATATTTATCTGAAGACGATATTGGTTTTATGATTACTCCGCGCCTCAATGCTGCATCTAGGATGGATGATCCTCGGAGAGCTTTTGAATTACTTTCTACAGAGGATGAAGCAGAAGCAGGAGCGTTAGCGACACATCTTTCCAAAATAAACGATGAAAGAAAATTAATTGTGGCTGGCATTATGCGAGAGGTGAATAAAAAATTTGAGAAGCGTGAACATCGCGAGGTGATTGTAATAGGCAATCCTGCTTGGAGGGTAGGAGTGCTCGGCCTAGTTGCTGGTAAAATTTGTGATGAATATGAAAGGCCGGTATTTGTCTGGGGGAAGGATGAAAATGATTTAATAAAAGGTTCTTGCCGGTCAGATGGTTCTGTGTCTGTCGTAGAACTAATGATGGAAACGAAAGAGCACTTCTTAGATTTCGGCGGGCACGAGTTGGCCGGTGGTTTTACAGTAGACAACAAAAAAATTCATTTTTTGGAAGATGCGCTTTCGACCTCTTTTTCAAAAGTGAAACGGGAAAACAATAAAGAAGTGATTTCGTATGATGTACAGACTAATTTAAGCGTGGTAAATATGAAAAATTGGAAAGATATTGAGAAATTGGCGCCATTTGGTATTGGTAATCCAAAACCCGCTTTCCTTTTTGAAGGTGTGCAAGTAGAAAATATTAAAAAATTCGGTAAAAATGGCTCGGGAGAGCATATGGAAATCATTTTTTCAGATTCATCTGGGAAAGCCAAAGCTATCGCTTTTTTCTCCGGCCACGACACTTTTAAAAAACCATTAGCAGAAGGTGAAAAGGCAAATTTACTTGCCACTTTTGACCTCTCCCGCTTTCGCGGCCGCGAAGAGCTTCGCTTGCGAATAGAAGATATAATTTAGAGGTAAGTTACATAGTAAACCTTTTATGCTATCGCAGAGATAGTTTACTATGTTATTTATAAGGCTTTGCTAGTTTGAAAGTCTTTACTGCATTTTTTAATCCTATTTTAGAAATATAATCCATAAATTCTTTTAGTAATGGTGATGGTCCTACCCAGACGCTTTTTTGGATCATTTTGTAATTAAATTTCTTCAAATGCCAACGGAACCATTCTCTTTCTGCTTTTCTTGTTTCGGGAATATCAAACATTACAATAAGATTTTTTGGCGCGTCTTTTGAAAAGTGATGTTCAAATTGTAGAAGTGAATTAGCCTTCTTTTTCATATAATTTTTACCAGCAGGCGTAAGATACCAGCCTTTATCTCCATTTTCGATCAAGCCCTTTCTTCTTAGTCTGGTGATTGTGGATTTAAGCGAGTTCTTTGAGTTAGTTCTGAATTGAGGGATTCCCAGCAGATTGACCCTGCTTCCTTTATAAGAAATAACTGACTTTGCCAATTCGTTTAATATTTTTTCCACCAAGCTCATATATTAACAATACCACCTTCATATCTTAAAGTAAACATACTCTGCTATCGCAGAAAGTGTTTACTAGGGGAGGGATTTGGTGGGTTTTCCACAGGGGGAGGTTGAGGGCTTGACGGGCGTAGAGAGAGAGAGAGTATTATTTGGATATTATTCACTTAATAAAAAA
>JAHFNF010000058.1 GCA_023267515.1 Candidatus Nomurabacteria bacterium
TTTCAAACTCTCAAAGACGTATCTATCGGATCGCGAGTTAAAATCACGGTGGGGGATAACAGTAAAGAGTATATCGTAAAAGGTATTATTGGTAGCAAAGTTGACGCTTTTGACACTTCTATTATTGCCTTGGATTCAGAAGTTAGAAAAATGACTGGACGAAATGACTTGAATGCCAGTACGATAGCGATACAACTTTTGCCTGGGACAGATCCGATATTAGCAAAACAGTTTCTCCTAAATAGTGGTATTGAGAATTTTGCCCGGGTGCAAACGGCCGAAGAAGCTTTTCCAAAGTTTTTGAAAGACATAAAGCAGACTTTCGGTATTCTCGGCTCGGCGATTTCTAGTATTGGTCTAGTGGTCGCCTCTATCACTATTTTTATTGTCATTTTCGTAAATGCTATTACTAGACGGCGCTATATTGGCATTTTAAAAGGCATCGGTATTCATCACCGAGCGATACTATATTCATATATTTTACAGGCACTTATTTACGCATCACTTGGTGCCATTATTGGTTTTGTAGTTCTGTTCGCTTTTTTGAAACCGTACTTTGTCGCCAATCCGATTAATTTTCCATTCTCTGACGGCATATTGGTCGCCACGGTACCCGGGACACTCCTGCGCGCTGGCATATTATTGCTGGCCACGATTGTCGCCGGGTATATCCCGGCGAAAATTGTCATCAAACAGAATACCTTAAATGCGATTTTAGGCAGGTAAAAATATAGAAATTATGATTCAGGCAAAAGATTTAACAAAAATATTTCAAAATGGAGATCAGCGAACAGTCGCGATTGACTCTCTTTCTTTTTCCGTTCCGAAAGGACAATTTCTCACAATCTCAGGGAAATCAGGCTCTGGCAAATCCACTCTGCTTTATCAGCTAGGTCTTTTAGATGTGCCGACTTCCGGCGACGTATATATTGATGAGGAGGAAGCGGTAAATATACCTGAGGAAAGACGCACGATGATCCGGCTCAATGACCTCGGCTATATTTTTCAAGACTATGCGATACTGCCGTCTTTGTCCGCGTTGGAAAATACATTACTGCCACTATTGATGCAGGGTTTTGAATATAAAGAAGCAGAAAAGAAAGCGATCAAAGCCTTAGAGAGGGTGGGGCTTGGCGATAGATTGCGCAATCTTCCCAGCCAGCTTTCTGGCGGACAGCAGCAGAGAGTCTCTATTGCTCGCGCTATCAGCCACGACCCGAAAATCATTTTTGCTGATGAACCCACCGCCAATCTGGACTCTGAAACAGCCAAGCAGATCCTAGAAGTATTTTTAGATTTAAACAAAGAAGGGCAGACCATTGTGATGGTCACTCACGAGCTGGAATACGCTAAACGCGCCGATCGTACCATCATTATGGCCGATGGCAAAATCACTAGTGATGTGATAAATAAATAAGTTAGCTATTTCCTGGCTGTGGATAACTCCTTGACAATACCCCCCGGGGGGTATATGCTTTACGCATGCAAGCAAATAAGCAAAAGCTAGTTAGAAGGTTAAAAATACTAGAAGGACAGGTGAGAGGCCTGCAAAATATGGTCAACAACGACACATATTGCGTGGATATAATTACTCAAACATCCGCTATTAAACAAGGTCTTTCCAATATTGAAGATCTTCTTTTGGAAGGGCATTTGGGCCATTGCGTGGTGAATCAGATTAAGAATGGACAAACAGATAAGGCTACCAAAGAAATCCTAAAAGTTTATCAGCTCAAGAGAAAATAATAGTTAAAATAATATGCAGGTAAAAACTTACAGATTAAAAGGAATGCATTGCGCGTCTTGCGCTAGTATTATAGAGCGTACGGTAAAGAAAATAACCGGAGTAGAAAATGTCTCTGTAAACAATGGTACAGAAAATGCCAAGATTTCTTATGATGAAAGCAAAACCAGTCCGCATCATTTTAATAAAAAATTGGAGCCCCTTGGATATTCATTAGTCATTCCACAAAGCGCAGAAGAGATGGGTATGTCCGAGAGCGAGCACGCGGCGCACCTCGGGCTCAATCAATCCAAACAAGAAAAGCTGGCGGAAATTAAGGATATGAAAAGAAAAGTTATATCGGCCATACCGCTGGCTGTTTTTAGTGTTTTTGTCATGGTTGCTGATATATTTTTTAGTTATCATCTAAAAATTTTTGATTACTTACTCTTGATCTTTTCCACTTATACAATTCTGGTTGTCGGCAAGCCATACCTTTTAGGTTTTTATAGATTTCTCCGTTATGGCAAGGCCAATATGGATAGCCTCATCGGTATTGGCACATCTGTGGCATATGTTTACAGTCTTGCTATTATTTTGTTTACCGAGTCACTTAAACCATTTATTAATATAGAAAATACTTATTTTGACGTTGTAATTATTGTTATTACCTTTATTACTCTTGGGAAGTACTTGGAAGCGAAATCAAAATTAAAAACAGGCGATGCAATAGAAAAACTTTTAAATCTAGGGGCCAAGACTGCTTTAGTCATTCGCAGTGGTAAAGAAATGGAAATATCTGTCAATGACGTCGTGCACGACGATCTTATTATCATAAAACCGGGAGCTAAAATTCCGGTGGATGGAGTAATAACAGAGGGTACGTCTTATATAGACGAATCAATGGTAACAGGTGAACCAATGCCAGTAAGTAAAAAGATTGGTGACAATGTCATATCAGGTACTATTAACACCACTGGTTCATTTACTTTTAAGGCGACCAAGGTCGGCTCCGAAACCTTGCTTGCACATATCATTCAAATGGTGGAAGAAGCCCAAGGAAGCCGAGCGCCCATCCAAGCCTTGGCCGACAAAATCTCTGCTGTCTTTGTGCCGATTGTGCTCGTAATCGCCTTTGTTACGCTTGGGTTATGGCTCCTCTTGGGCTCAGGATCGCTCGGCTTCTCCCAGGCCCTTTCCTTTGGTCTGGTGTCATTTGTGGGCGTATTGGTCATCGCTTGTCCTTGTGCATTGGGCCTTGCCACTCCGACTGCCATTATCGTGGGTGTTGGAAAAGGAGCGAAGGAAGGAATCTTGATTAAAGACGCTGCCACCTTGGAAAAGCTTCATAAGATAGATACCATTGTGGTAGATAAGACCGGCACTATCACTCGGGGTAAACCGGAGTTGGTAAGTATAAAAAACTTTTCAAAACTTTCAGATGAAAAGATAATTTCAATACTGGCTACTCTGGAAAATAAATCAGAGCATCCAATAGCGCACGCCATTATTGAATATGCCAAGGCAAAAAATACTAAGTACGCTGATATTTCAAATTTTGAGATTATTAAAGGAAAAGGGTTAAAAGGTAATATTGAAAATACAGAATACTTTGCCGGTAATACGAAGCTTCTTGCCGATCTTAAAATTAAGTTGAACGAGGAAGAAATAAAATCAGAAACTCTACAAGGTAAAACACCAGTAATGCTTGCCACCGGAAATGAATTACTGGGAATAATTATGGTAGCTGACGCTATCAAGCCGGAAGCCATTGAAGCAGTTAGAAATCTTCACACGCTCGGCATTAAAGTCATTATGTTGACCGGGGACAATAAAAATACTGCTCTTTCTATTGCCAAAGAAACTGGCATTGATGATGTGCTGGCAGAAGTGTTACCGGCAGATAAACTAAATAAAATAAAAGAATTGCAGGCCGAAGGTCACATAGTAGCGATGGCGGGAGATGGGGTGAACGATGCGCCGGCCCTT
>JAHFNF010000059.1 GCA_023267515.1 Candidatus Nomurabacteria bacterium
ACGCATTCACGACGCGCAACCAACAGATTTTGACCTAGCGGCACCGTCTGTGCCCACTATACCTTACACTCCGCATTAGGGAAGTGTGGTTGTAGGAAATAATACTATGTCGCACAATATATGTTTGGTATAGTTTTATGTAGCTTTACCAAACATAACCAAATTGTGCGAGCATTATAATGTCGTACAATCTGGTTTGGCCTATGTACGTGCTAGCATGAGCCTGAAAGCTCATAACCAGCCTTTACTGCCTCTTCCCCAGTATTAAAGTAAATCCTATTCTCTTGCTTAATGGTTTTTCCTGCTGAACAATTTACCGGATAATATTTACTCCCCCGGGTTGATGCGAAAAAATTCCCAGAGCTGGTGTTAATGCTAGTATTTACTCCCAGAACAGCGCTTTGGGTACTCAAACCTGTATTTTCCTCAGTAGACGGGTAAATGACCTTTAAACCCTCGTTTTGGGCCGATTTAGATAATCTACCTAGGCCAAAGGAGCTTGTGCCAACTAAAATTACGATCATTACTGTCAAAATGTCCTTCCCTCTCTGGCTATCCAAAAAATGCTTGATTTTTTCCATAACATAGATTATACTCTAAAAACCTTATGGCACATAGAAAAGCCGGCGGAACAGCCAAAAACTTAAGAGATTCCAATCCACAGTACCTCGGTACGAAGCTTTATGATGGCCAAATAGCTCAATCTGGCTCTGTAATCATCCGCCAGCGCGGAACGGTCATAATGCCAGGCATAAACGTCGGTATGGGTAAGGATCATACTCTATTTGCTTTGAAACCTGGAACTGTAAAATTCTCTTCTCGCCGAAAAACTTCCTTCAACGGCAAAACTGTCGTCAAGAAAGTTGTAAATGTAATATAAAAAGGCTAGATAGTTTCTAGCCCTTTTGTTTTCTTACGACTTTTATTAAAATCTGGTAGTTCTAATAGCCTGATTCTCACCTTAAAACAATATTTACAGTAAGGCGGAGGTAATTCTCTAATTTTATCAATGCTATCCTCAGTTCTCGGATAAATAAAATCGTGCTCTCCATTTGGAGAAATGTTACATTTTTTTCTATTCATTTTGACAGAGATCTAAATATGAAAGCTTTGCAATATGCAAAACCCCTTCTCACTTGAGAAGGGGTTGGCTTTATATATTAATAGTGCAGTCCGCCAGAGGCGCAAGTATATCAAAACAACCCTTTCCCAAGCTTGGAATGGTTGCGATGATGTAGATTATTAATTTCAGAGCCAAATTTTTTAGCACTCATTCGATCACTTTAACAAAGTAATATACCTAAGTCAAGCAAGGTGAATGGCTGGACCGTAGCGTAAATAACTATACTCTCTGCACAACTAGCTTAAACGAAGATTTCTTGGATTTTATCTCAACTAGGATTTCAAACTCCCCTACTTCTTTAATGGGTTTGTCTAGAATAATAAAGTCCATATTCATTTCAATTTTTTGCTGTGAGAGAAGTGCATCAATGATTTCTTTTTTGTGAATAGCAGAGAATAAATGCCCTTGGTCATTCGCCTTGCCGGAGATTTTAATTATTTTGTCTTTAATTTCAGCTAAATTCTTCATTAAGGCTTCTTCCGTCATTTGCCTTTCAAGGATTACCTCTTTCTGGCGCTTCTCCAAAGTATTTAGGGATTTTGCGGTAGCCGCCTCAGCCAGCTTTTTAGGGAATAAAAAATTCATGGCGTAGCCATCGTTGACTTCTTTTACTTCATTCTTTCGGCCTACCCTTGGCACATCTTTTAAAAAAATTACTTTCATATAATTATTTATTGAGCAATTCAACTGCCTTATCCATTTGTGGATCACGTTTTGCGTCATAATCTTCCTGTGAAAGTGGCACAACATAATCAGGAGTAAGTCCTTTTTCAGAAATTGAATTTCCATTTGGAGTGAGCCACTTTGCGACTGTTATCTTGAATATTGTATCAGGAGTCACATCCACTACCTCTTGCACTGAACCCTTGCCGTAGCTTTGTTCACCGACTAATTTTGCCACATTATTATCCTGCATAGCGCCAGCAACAATTTCTGAAGCAGAGGCAGAACCACCATCAATTAAAATTACAAATTTAAGGTCATCCTTAAAAAGATCATAGCCGTAGCTTCTATAAACTTTCTGTTTAATATCCCCTCCATAATCTTCTATTACTACAGTTTTCCCGGACGGAAGAAACCATGATGATATCTCAACTGCGGCATCTAGGTACCCGCCTGGATTTCCACGCAAGTCAAGAATAAGTTTTTTTGATTTTGATGCGACAAATTTTTGAATAGCGCTCTGGAAAAGATCGGCTGAGTTTGCTGAAAAGCTATAAAGTTTTATGACAAAAATGCCATCTTTTCTTTGCTCGGTGTCTAATGTCGGCACATTAATAATTCCGCGTACCACCTTTATTTCTCGAGGATGATCTTCACCGTCTCTATAAATAGTGAGTGCGACCGTGGTGCCTTCCTTCCCTCTTATTAATTTTATCGCTTCATCAATAGCCAAGTCAGTCGTGACCTTGTCATCTATTTTCAAAATCTTATCACCCGATTTTATGCCCGCCTTAAAAGCTGGGCTATCCTTTAAAGCAGAGATAACTGTCAAAATTTTATCCTTTATACCTACTTCCATGCCAGCCCCGGAGAATTCACCACTTATTTCGTCTTCAAACATCTTCGCCTCGTCTGGCCTGAAAAACACGCTGTATGGGTCATTTAAGGAGCCTATAAGGCCAGATATAGCCCCATACACCCTGTCTTGATTGGTGATTTTGCTTGCTTCTGGGTATTTTTGGTTGATTATGTTCCAAACCTTCCAGAAAGGAGTGAAGTCGGCCGTGCTATCTACCTTTGGCACACTACTGTGCCCGATGTAAAGTCCAATAAAAAAAACTACTAAAACAATCAGGGTAAAAGTGAGAACTCTTCTATTTTTTATACGGGAGAGCATTAAGGGATTATTCCAAAAATTATCCTAAAAATCAATTTACTAAAAGAGCGCTTTCAGTGTATGTATTGGCAGGATCCCAGAGCATCCAGGAAGTGAGCCCATCATCATAGGTTGCTTTCATCTGCGCTCGCACGAGATCTGCCGTATAAGTAGCTCCTAAGTTAAAATCCTGAAGCCAGGGACGAAGCTTGTTTGGGTCCTCATTTATTACTTTGAGCCTAGCAACCCCTTTTTCCATTGCGATTTTTACGACCTCGTATGGCACGGTAGCGGGCTTAGCGAAGCCATTCCAGCCAGTTGGAAAATGGGACGGATACACCATCGGTGCAATGTAATCAAAATAAGGAATATCCATTTCCAGCTGCTGACCGATATTTAGATCGTCTGTGTTGGTCATAACCATACCGAAAAAATCAGCCGAAAGTTTTGGCCGAGGAGTAATTTCATTTTGCGCTCCTGCGATTTCGTCGTGTAAGTATTTGAAAAAATCCCGCATCACCTCACGCTTTACCTTACCTTCGGAGACTGGAAAATAAATATCTTTCATGTTTCCATCAGCCGGAAAACGAATGTAGTCAAAGTTCAGTTCATCAAATCCCATTGCGTAGGATTCTCGGCCGATTGCCACTGCGTAATCCCAGACCTTTTGCGATCCAGCATCCAGCCAATAGGTGCAGGCGCCTTCCTTACCTTTAGCAATTTGGCGTTTGCACTTGTCGTCTTGCCA
>JAHFNF010000060.1 GCA_023267515.1 Candidatus Nomurabacteria bacterium
AAAAAGAGACTGTATCAGATGTGGAAAAATGCGAAGAGTTGCAAAAAGTAATCCCTCTAACCATTGTTACGGTGAGTGTAGTGTCCGTGCAAGCTGGGAAAAAAGAAAAGCCAGTTTATAATCTGAAAACCAGTTCAGGAATTTTTTGTGCAAACGGGATTCTGGTGAGTAATTGCGACGCTCTTAGATATGCTCTGTTTATGCAGGAACCAGTGGCTGATTATGCTTTTGAAGCCACGGTGTTTCAGCGACGAACTAATCCCCATTCTTATAGATGATTATAAAACTGACTTCTTCCAAGTTATTTACTCAAGACCCTGCCCGTCGTTTTGCGCGAGAATACCGTATTACCGAAGATATTTGGCGTGATTTGTGGCGACGATATAATTTGTTGGATTATTCGATACCAGAACTATGCGAAGTCTTTTATATTAAAGTCGGGAGGCCAATTAAACGGCAGAAAATGAATAACTGGATATTCAAAGGTAAAATCTACACTCTAACGAGGGATAAATTAAAAGTTGGCATTCAGGCGGTGAACTCTACTTTTTTTGGAGAATTAGAAGAGCGGGTGATTAAAGAAGCGCTTAGACACTTAAGGGTTGGTGATATTAAAAAACCTAGAATGTTGGCTTAGAATATAGCATTTGAGATTGAGGGGGTGCCAAACTACTCTCAACGGTTTATTTGACCCTATAATAAAAGTATGGCTAAAATGGGTCAAGTCACTCAAGTCACTAAACAAGCACCTAATATCTTTGCTCAAATTAGGGAAGAGGTTAATGATTTTCTCAACAATTATATTGTTATTGTCCCCGGCTACTCTTTTCACCAGTATTTAACGATTAAACGGATCAACCTTTATCTTAATTCGAAGTTTGAAGAACAGGGCGACGAGGGATTGTATCGTAATCGGGAGAAACTATTTTTTAATGTCGTGGTTCCAGCCTGTGAGGTTGCGACTAAAATGCTTAATGTTGATACTAAGGATATTAGGCTCTTGCCTCAAGACCCCAAACATTATTTCTCAACCTATTTACTAGAAAAAGAATTGAAACAATGGTTAAAAACTTCTAAATTAGCCAATCTTTTGAATGAAATTGCTGAACAAGCTCCGCGCTATGGTTCAGTGGTGATTGAAAAGACTAAAGACGGAGCTAAGATGGTAGATTTACGCAAATTGATTTTAGACCCGACGGTGGACAATCTGAAAAACTCTCGTTTTGTTACCACTATTAGTTATATGACTCCTTCCGAGTTGAGATTGACTGGTTGGGATGATGTAGAGACCGCCATTGAACGCTTTGGAGTAACTTATGGTGAAACCGCCTACGAGGATCGCAGTGGTGGGGTTAATTTAATGCGGTCTTCCCCTTATGTGAAGATTTATAAACGCTACGGCGAGGTGCCTAAGTCTTGGCTCGATGGTGGACAATCAGATGAGATGGTCAAAGCACTTTACATTGTTGCTGGGGCCCAAGAACAACAAATGGATGCCGAGGGTAAACCGACCAATGAAGTTGGTGTCGTTTTGTTTAAGTCGCGCTGGTATAAAGACTGGCCGTTCAAAGACTATCATTATAATAAAATTATTGGCCGGTGGTTAGGTTTAGGCGTTGTGGAATCTCTATTTGATACTCAAGTCCGCTTGAATGAGATTAAAAACCAAAAGCGGATTTCAATGGAATTAAGCTCAATGCACCTATTCCAAACTAAGGATAAGCAGATTGTGAGAAATATCCTAACTGACTTGGAGAGTGGTGATTTAATGCTCTCAGCTAATGGAATAGAGCCGATTGTGAATGAAGAACGCAATTTAGCGGCCTTTCGAGACGAAGAACAAAGCTATATTGCTCACGCCCAAAGACTATCTTTTGCTTACGACGCGGTATCAGGTGAGAGTCCAGCCGCCTCCACCACGGCCACAGCTACCATTAACGCCCAACAACAAGCTAGTTCAGTCTTCGGCTTTAAGCGTGAAAACTACACTAATATGTTGCGGGATTTCTTTAACGATCTGGTGCTACCAGAACTAATTAGAGATTTAACTCCTGAACACATTATGCGCTTTACGGGAACGAGCCAAGAACTACAAAGACTGGATGAGGCGGCGGCTGAAATTTATGCTAATGACTACACGATTAAAGCTATTCTCAATGGCGAAGTAATCACAACGGCGGCGGTGGAACTAGCCAAAGAGCGAGCGATTAAAACCTATCGTAATTTAGGTGATAATCGGTTTGTTAAAATTAAACAAGCTTTTTACTCTGATGTGGAGTTTGAGTTTGATTTTAATATCGGCAATGAACAGCTTAATCCTCAAGCAATAGCGGTTAATGCCCAAGCGCTCTTGGCTAGTTACAATCCCCAAGCGATGCAAGACCCGCTATTTAAGGTGGTATATTTTAAGTATGCCGAGGCTTTGGGAATTTCACGAGCGGAACTAGAATTAGCTTCCCAGTCAGCCCCACCATTAGCCGAATTGGGAGGATTACCACCCCCAGAAGCAACCCCCGAAAGGTCGCCATTACTAGCCAATGAATTATTAAAAGTAAAATGAACGATTCAATCAATTCAAATAACAAAGAGAACTATGACAAATATGTTGTGGATAGTTCACCGGTGCTTGGTGAGGGTCGAGTAGAATCAGTTGACAGGGATTATGGTCAAGAACAGTTTGGGGTGATTGGTAAGTATGTTGAACCAATAAATTGTGACCTAACCCGCCAGACCGAAAATGATAAGATAGCCTATGACTTAATAACCAAGGGAGCGGGGGGGATGGTGGATGATACCGAAGGTGGAAAATACTAGGTATGGTAGACATTAAAGAATTACAAACTGTTTTCTTTGAAGACCCGAGATGGAAAGGAGTGGAAGAGTTAATACTGGAATTTATCAATCCCCTGCTAGATATGAACACGATTGATATTAGCCAGCCAGCTGAAGCGGTAAAAGCTGAAATTATTGGCCGCCGGCTTGCTCACGAACAACTATTCAAGTTCATCAGTCAGTCGAAAATGATTGGTCACAGCAAGCCCCCTATTACTAATAGTCCCTTTAGATAACCTAGATAACTAAATAATATGGAAAATATAATTGGAGAATTTGCCGAAAAGAAATCCTTTTTAGGATTAGATGAACACCCACCGATGGCTACAGGTACTACCAATGCGACCCAGCCTGATTTACAGGCTAGACAACCAGTGGGCAATGGTGTCACTGGCGCGGTGTATCATGGTGGAGAAACAATGAACGCTAGTGTGAGAGGAGCTGATACGACAAATAGTACAACGACCTTAAATACTACTGCCAGCGAGGAAAACCGCTCGAAGAAGTTCAAAAATCCTCAAGTTAAACAAAGTGGCGGAATGTTATATTCTGACCAAAAGTAATATGCCCCTACTTAAAGGTAAAAGTAAAAAGGTAATTGGTAAGAATATCAAAGAGTTAGTTCAGTCAGGCCGACCCCAGAAACAAGCAGTCGCTATTGCTTTTAGTCAATCCAAAAAGTCGAAAAAGAAGCTTAAAAAGAAATACTAATTAAATATTAATTATGCCTACATTAGCAAATCGAGATGCATCATTGGGTTATTCCCCTGTTGGTGGCAATGATAAAATGGAGGAATTGCTTATTAATGCGAGACAGTTTTGGCGTGAAAATCGTTACAATATCACTAGCGCCG
>JAHFNF010000029.1 GCA_023267515.1 Candidatus Nomurabacteria bacterium
CAAGCCCAACTACCAAAATCAGGCTTGCAAGGACTAATACCTTTCCAAGATACGCGAAAGAAAAATGAGAAAAATATGGAGAATGTTTTATAAAGGGGGATTCAATTGGCCTTGTCGAGGCAGGGTTGTTCGAAGCGAAAGACAAAATCATAGTTTTAACTACTGCCTTCTCAGACGCGGTCATTTTTTCTGACTTTATTTCATTTATTAAGTTGTTTATTTTATCATTCATTTTGTCTTCCATAATTTTAATGATTCACTATTTCTTTTAATTTTTCCAATCCACGATGGATTCGCACAGATACATTGTTTTCACTTTCACCGACTATCTTTGCTATTTCTCCGACGGTCATATCGTCCACATATCGGAGCATAAGGACGTCACGGTATTTTTCATCAAGATTTTTCACAGCTTCTAATGCGATTTTACCGTCATAGGCGCTCTCATATTGCTCGGCTTCATCTTGACCACTTTGCACATCAAATCCAGACTCCGTCATAGTATCCAAAGATAAACTTTTTTTCTTCCGACGGTCGTCTATTATCAAATTATTCGCCACTTTATAGAGAAATGCTCTTAAGTTTTCCACCTCCTTGGTTTCTCCCTTTGAAAGATATTCCCAAGTCTTGGTAAAAGTATCTGCCGTTAAATCCAATGCTTTTTCGCGGTTTGAGGTCTGGTACAGGCAGTATCTAAATATTGCATCTCCAAAGTCTTCGTAAGCCTTGGCGAAATCGTCTCTTAAATTTTGATTATTTACTTCTGCCATATATGACGTTTAATATTCTTTAATCTTACAGCAGTTATATAAAAAAAGAAACCCGCCCTTCTTTGTGGAAGGTCAGGTTAATTTCTATTAAATTTTTTGGATTAACTTTTTAAGATTTCCAAATAAATTCTTGATTTTTTCTTCAGCAAAGCTGATGAAGGCTATGCTACCTACAAAGGATACCAACGCTGTTGCTCCTTGTGTTAATGTTAAATGATCTAGTGTCATTGTTTTTTGTTTTTTTAGGGTTAATTATTATTATTTGTTCCGTTCTGTGCGTTATGGCGGGCAGAGTGTCAATATCTTACAAAACCTAATGAATATAGGTAAAAACTTTGTTTTCAAAGGATAAATCGTGATAGAATATATTTATGCAAGATAAAAGTATTATCGTAGTCGGTGGAGGTTTTGCTGGAATAGCCCTCGCTAGAAAGCTGGCTTTTGCTGGTAAAAAAATAAATATTACTCTTATCTCGGATAAATCTTACTTTGAATATTACCCGGCGATTTATCGCGTTGTTACTAACGCGGCGCCAATTGAAGCGTGTATCCCACTTTCTGATATGTTGCCAAAAAATGTGGATATCATCATAGATAAAATCGCAAAAGTGGATGCGAATTTAAAATCTATAATCGGAGAGAGCGGTATGGAGTATAAAGCAGACTTTTTAATTTTAGCTCTCGGCAGCGAAACCTCATATTTCAATTTGCCAGGCCTTTCAGATTTATCATTTGGTTTTAAGTCTATCGGGGAGGCGATGAAGCTCAAAAATCACATTGATACATTATTTGAGGAACACGAACATCCTTCCTCCTCAGAGCTTGTTTCCCATTTTCACATTATCATAGTCGGTGGTGGACCGTCCGGGGTGGAGACAGCGGGGGATTTATCTCGTCGCTTGGAGAAACTCGCGATCAAATATAAAGTTGACCCTTCATTTATAACGATTGATATTATTGAACGCGCTAGCCGTGTACTTCCGACGATTGATCCAAAGGCCTCGGCGCACGCCTTGACCCGTCTTCACAAGCTTGGGATCAATGTCTTTTTAAATCGCACCTTAATGTCTGAAGAAATTGAGCAAGTTTATATGAAAGATATGTCTCTTAAATCAAAGACGGTAATCTGGACGGCTGGTACTCAAATCAACAGACTTTATAATTCTATTCCTGGTGTACAATTATCCGAAAGAAAAAGAGTGTCTGTAAATGAATACTTAGAAATGAAAGGTTTTGATGGCGTATATGTTGTTGGTGATGGTGCCGATACAAAATATACGGGATTGGCTCAGACAGCAAATGTTGATGGAAAATTTGTGGCGGATGATATCCTAACAAGAATAAATGGCGGCGGGCGAGTAGCCTACATACCAAAGCCAGTCGGCTATATTATCCCAATCGGACACAATTGGGCATTAATGTCACTCGGCCCGATTCGTATTTACGGCCTTTTTGCTTATTGGGCCCGTCACCTTGCTGACTTTTACTATTTATCTTTTATTCTTTCTCCTCGCAAGCTCTTCTCGCTTTTCTTTGAAGGTTTTAAATATCGTTCTTAAATTCACCTTTAATTTTCTCTAAAAATCTAGGAATTTTTTTAAAGTCATCTAGGAGTGTCTCTCGCATACTACCATTGTAGAGTGCAGCAGCAGGGTGGTAGAGAGCGAGGAAATAGGGCGTGGGCATACCGGTAATTTTTTTCTTCAATAGTTTGCCGTGGATGATGGAGATTTTTTCTGTTAGGAAAAAATGGTTCATAGCGTGCCGGCCAAGAAAGACGATAAGTTTCGGAGCGATACAAGCAAGCTCCTCGTGAAGCCAGTCCGCGCAGGCAGTGATTTCCTCGGGGAGTGGGTCGCGATTATTTGGTGGGCGATATTTGACGACATTGGTAATGTATATATCCTCCCGCTTCATCCCTATCGCGCCGAGCATTTCATTTAAAAATTTTCCCGCCGCTCCCACAAACGGTATGCCTTGTTCATCTTCACTTTTTCCCGGCGCTTCGCCGATGAAGACAATCTCAGCGGATGGATTGCCTGCACCAGGCACAGGCCGAGTCGCTGTCTTTTTTAATTGACATTTGCATTCAGTGAACCATTTTTTATTTATACTATCCAATAATTGCCCTTTTTCCATTAGTCCATTATACTACAAGGCATTATGAGTCTTTCAATCGGGATTGTCGGTCTGCCAAATGTGGGAAAGTCCACACTTTTCAATGCGCTTACTAAAAAAAGTGTACCGGCGGAGAACTATCCTTTTTGCACGATTGATCCATCGGTGGGCATAGTTCCAGTGCCGGATGAGCGGGTAGAAAAGCTTTCCAAGTTTTCCAATTCAGCCAAGACAATACCAGCCGTGATTGAATTCGTGGATATTGCTGGACTCGTGGCTGGGGCATCAAAAGGTGAGGGGCTTGGGAATAAGTTTTTGACGAATATAAAAGAAGTAGATGCGATACTGCATATGGTGCGAACATTTGAGGATCCATCAGTCATTCATGTGGCAAATAAAGTAGACCCAATGCAAGACATTGGGGTAATCAATTTAGAGCTGGTGCTTGCAGATTTTGAGACAGTTTCCAAACGCCTGTCCAATTTATCTCGCGATGCAAAAAGAGGGGAGAAAGATGCAATATTTGAAGAGATTATTTTAAAGAAAGTGGAAAAAGTATTGGAAAAAAGTAAGATGGCAACGGAAGCAAATCTCACTGATGAAGAGAAGTTTAAAATCAAATCACTTAATCTTTTAACATTAAAGCCAGTGCTCTATGCCTTGAATGTTTCTGAAGCAAATGAAAACGTGGAGGTAAAAATCCCAGGAATGTATGTAAAAATTGACCCGGTGTTTGAAAAAGGTTTTGATGATTTGATCAAGAAAAGCTATGAGCTTTTAGGGCTGGAAACTTTTTTAACCACCGGTGAAGATGAGACGAGGGCCTGGACTATTAAAATTGGTTCTACGGCGCCTATCGCCGGCATGGCTATACATACTGATTTTAAAGATAAATTTATCCGCGCAGAGGTAGTGAATTGGAAAGATCTGCTTGATTCTGGATCATACTCCAACGCACGCGCCAAAGGCCTCGTGCGCACGGAAGGAAAGGAATATGTAGTCAAGGATGGCGATGTTATTGAATTTAAAATATAAAAATGCCATTTATTATTAGTTCAAATATTTTTTTACTTATTCCAGTTGTTATTGCATTTTGGAAAGGAGAGTGGATATATTTTTCGCTTGCTTTAAGTCTTGTATTTTTTTCACCACTCTATCATTATTTGCGAATATATCGCAGTGAATCTCGCTTTCATCAACTAGTGAGAGAATTGGATTGGCTCGTGGCGCTACTGAGTTATTTATATATGTTTTATATTGTCTCCGCCAAAGTGCCGGAGCACGTAGAATCAATGCTTTATATTTTACTAATATTCACAATCTTATTCTTTATTTATGGCTACAAGCTGGCGGATTATAGAAAATATCACCCCTGGTTTCATATTGTTGCCCCGATAGTTTCAGGTATAATTATTTACTATGTTAAATAGTCAGATTATAAGAATCCTAAAATCCGGCGGAGTGGGGGTAATGCCTACGGATACTTTGTACGGATTGGTAGGGAAGGCAAGTTCAAAGAAGGCAGTAGAGAGGATTTATAAAATAAAAGGCAGGGACCCCAAAAAACCCTTCATCATTCTCATCTCTTCAATAAACGATCTAAAAAAATTTAGAATATCTAATTATGTAATTCTACATAATTCAATAATAAAAAAAAAGTTGTGGCCTGGTAAGGTGAGTATTGTGATATCTGGTATTGCTTTTAGGTTACCCAAGAAAAAATCCTTAATAAAAATACTCAAACAAACAGGTCCACTTGTCGCGCCTTCGGCGAATCCGCAAGGCCTAAGACCAGCAGAGAATATAAAACAGGCGACTAAATATTTTGGAGATAAAGTCGATTTTTATTTGTCCGGTGGCACATTGAAAGGTAAACCATCTACACTTATTTCTATAAATAAGAAAGGGGAAATAAAAGTGCTTCGTGGTATACTAAAAAAATAATATGGAGATAAATACTTTTATATCAAAGGACTGGAATGATTATGAACTGCTAGATACTGGTGAGGGTGAAAAGCTGGAGCGTTTTGGCAAATACCACCTTATCAGGCCCTATGAAGATGCAGTTTGGCCTAAGACATTGAGTAAGAATGATTGGGATAAAGCTGATGGGAAATTTCTTTCCTCTAAATTTGGAGCGAAAAATGGCTGGAAATTTGTTAAAGAAATTGAAAAGAAGTTTGAACTATCCTATAAAAATATTAAATTCTGGGCATCGCCGACGCCTTTCAGACATTTAGGATTTTTCCCAGAACAGGCAAGTCATTGGGACTTTATAGAAAGTACTATTAAGAAATCAGGCAGGAAAATAAAGTTTTTAAATTTATTCGGCTACACAGGTATGGCCAGTTTATTTGCGCTTCGCGCTGGGGCGGAAGTGACCCACATAGATGCATCCACACAAAGTAATGCATGGCACAAAGAAAATCAAAAGTTAAATAAAGATTTAGAAAAATTGCCAATTAGAATAATGAGTGATGACGTTTTAAAATTCATTGAGCGAGAGGAAAAACGGGGAAATAAATACGACGCTATCATAATGGACCCGCCAAAATTTGGCCGAGGCCCTAAGGGCGAAATTTGGAAGATTGAAGAAAAATTGCAGGTGCTTTTAGAAGGCGCGAGGAAGATTCTTTCTGATAAACCTTTGCTTGTAATACTGACCTCCTATGCCACAGATTCTTCCTCTCTTGCCCTTGGATATGCCTTAAAAGATATAATGAAAGATTTTAAGGGAGAAGTTAATCAGGGCGAGTTGTGTGTTTTAGAGAAGTCAAATAATCGTCCTATATCTCTTGCCAATACCGCTGTTTGGAAAATGCACTAAATCTGCTATAATAAAGGGATGGAAACACACAATGAAACCAGTCAAAAAATGACGCCGAAATTTTTCTTTTTATCACTTGGGGTTCTAGTGGGGCTTATAGCCACTGTTACCTCGTTTTTAAACCTAGCTTTTGAGACACTTAATTTTAAGTTTCCAGATGTGCTGAATGCTACCTACCAATCTGGCTATTATTCTTACAATTATGATGGGGCTCGGATGGCTATCGCCACGCTCATTATTTTCTTTCCAATCTTTTTAATTTTAATGCGATATTGGAGACGTACAGCGGGCGCGGGTCTAGGAAAAACTGATGCAGGTATTCGCAAATGGATGATCTATTTAATTCTCTTTCTTTCAGCAGTAGTTGTCGCGGTTGATTTGGTCACCCTCGTTCGCTACTTTGTGGCAGGTGAAATTACCACCAGATTTATCTGGAAAGTGCTAGTCGCTCTCATTGCGGCAGGCTTTATCGGTTGGTACTACATATTAGAGCTTAAAAATAAAGAAAAAATATTTGGAATAAGAGTTTCCATTTGGTCTGTCATTAAATCCACAATAATTGTGCTCGCTCTCCTTATTTGGAGTTTTACTGTTATCGGCACTCCTGGGCAGCAACGTATTTGGCGATTAGACGATAAACGAGTGCAGGATTTACAGAACATTCAATATCAGGTTATTAATTATTGGCAACTAAAAGAAAAATTACCAGCCACCATAGCAGATATTTCCAATTCTATTTCAAATTACCAAATCCCTGTTGATCCCGAGTTTGAGCAAGGAAAAGCCTATGAGTACTCTGTCGTAGATGTTAAGAAAAATACTTTTGAACTTTGCGCAACCTTTTCTGCCAAGATGCCAAAAGGCTGGGTAGAAAATCCTGATTACGGGAGGGGAATCATACCAATGCCAGCAGTTGAAGTTGGCACTAGTACTTCAACAATGTATCCATATCCGGGCGGTGGTGTAAGTGATTCTTGGGATCACGATATAGGCCGTACTTGTTTTCAACGCACAATAGATAAAGATATGTATCCTCCTTATCCAAAACCTTTCAAACAATAAAAAATATGGAGAAGAAAGGTGGAACTATTGGTGAGAAAAAAACTTCCTTTTCGGAAAAGACTCCAAAAGAAATTTTTAGTGAACCGTTAAATGAAGAGGAAGTGATCAGACCATTTAAGGATAAGTCGGAAAATTTAGTTTATTATAAAAAACACTTATCTCCTGAGTACACATATCAGGTTTACAAGTATTCAAGTTTATTTAAGTTCTTAATTGAACCTTCTGGTCCGTCTTATAACACAGCAGAGTTAATTTTTGCCCAAGAAGGAAAAGAACTTAATCTTAAACACCGACTGGTAAATTCAAAGGAGGTACTGGGGATTAGCGGAAGTGATTTTTTGTTAAAAGCAGAGGAGTACTTCAAAATTCTTAGAAATTTTAATGAGATAAAAGAAAATATGGTAGGAATAGAGGTGGGGCAGCCAGAAGTTTTGAAATGGGCGCTTAAAAACAACTTTACATTTAAGGATGAAAAACAACGAGTTCTTTATGAGTCTATTCTATCAGGAAGGAATAATGACTATATTGAGATGAATCAAGGAAATTTAGAGGATAAAGACAGCAGAGCACCCTTTTGGATCAAAAAGGATGGGCTAGAAGATGAGAAGTTTCAAAAATGTATTAGAACACTTGAAGACAAGTCGTCATTCGTACAGAACTCAATGGATTATGTTTTAGCTAATTTCCCTCAATATTTTCTACGATTTAAATTATTAAAAAATCTTTAATATGAAGAATTACGATCATAAAAAAATTGAAGGAAAGTGGCAGAAAGAATGGGAAAAGAAAAAAATCTATCAGGCCAAGAGCAATAAAGGTAAAAAGTTTTATGGCCTTGTAGAGTTTCCATATCCTTCGGGTGATGGGCTTCACGTTGGTCATCCACGACCTTACATTGGGATGGATATAATTTCCCGCAAGCGCCGTATGCAGGGCTACAATGTGCTTTATCCGATAGGCTGGGATGCGTTTGGACTGCCGACAGAGAACTATGCTATAAAGACCGGTATTCCTCCGGCGAAAGTGACTATAAAAAATACAGATACATTTCGCAAACAAATAAAATCGCTGGCAATTTCTTTTGATTGGTCGCGGGAGGTAAATACGACTGATCCAGCTTATTATAAATGGACACAGTGGATATTTTTGCAGTTTTTTAAAAAGGGTTTGGCGTATAAAGCAAAGACCACTATAAATTGGTGCCCAAAAGATAAAATCGGCCTGGCAAACGAGGAAGTGATTGATGGAAAATGTGAACGCTGCGGCACGCCGACGGAGAAACGCGATAAAGAACAATGGATGCTCGCTATAACAAAATATGCAGACCGTTTAGATAAAGACCTAGACACTGTGGATTATCCGGAGCGGGTGAAACTCTCGCAGAGGAATTGGATAGGAAAGTCTGAGGGTAGTGAGATAGATTTTAAAATAAAAAATTCAACTGAAAAAGTAACGATCTTTACTACCAGAGCCGATACATTGTTTGGCGCTTTTGCTATTATTCTTGCGCCTGAACATAAGTTAGTTGAAAAATTACAGTCACAAATTAAAAATTGGGATGAAATTAAAAAATATTTAAGTGTGGTAAAAAAGAAAACAGATATTGAAAGGACTGACGACAAAGAGAAAAAGGGAATAGAGTTGAAGGGTGTAAAAGCAATCAATCCAATAAATAATCAGGAAATATCAGTCTGGCTTGCTGATTTTATCCTAGTCCAATATGGCACAGGCGCAGTATTTGCCGATATGCACGATGAAAGAGATTTTGCTTTTGCCAAGAAATACAATTTACCCATGAAGCA
>JAHFNF010000061.1 GCA_023267515.1 Candidatus Nomurabacteria bacterium
CTTGGCGGTTATTTTCATAAAAGGTCTTAAAGTATTCTAGTCGGATTTTCAACCCTTCAGTCTCTAGAGCGACTTTTTTAGTTATCATATCTTGCGCTCGTGTTAAATCATTAGAACGGGCAAACTGAGTAATAGCTAAATCCGCTTGTTTCCTAGCTGAAACCCCTTGAGCCGTTGAGAGGGATAGATTCTTACCCTCTGTACTCATTCCTAATTGTGAGTGGATTTGCTCTTCTTGGTTCCTCAAAGCATTGCGTTCCGCTAGAATCTGCTGGTCAATTTCATCTTTAGCCTTAGTCTTATCGGGAATCCCAGCTCCAGCCTCTAGGGTCGCTTGGCGGTTTGGTTCATTCGCTAGGTCTAAATAAGCCTTCCGCAGTTCAGCTTCCGAAGTTGAAAGAGCCGTTTCAGCTGTTTTTTTCTTTGCGGCCAAAGTTTCAGCTAAAGATTGGTCATTCAAGGAACCAATCTCTCCCGTTAATCCTGCCGCTCCAGTTGGAGAAGTCGGATTAGTAATGTTGTAACCTGAAGTCTGATTCAGCTTGTCGGCTGTAATGGTCGGTGACACATCTAGCCGAGTCGCTTTTCTACTCAAAGCGCCTGATAGTCCACCTAGGGTCTGACTGATCTGGCCAAATTGATTAGGATTGTATTGACCTGATTTAAGCCCCGCCGAGAGTTTGGTAAGCAGATCAGTTAATTGCGAATAAATTGGGTTTGTTTGATTGGGATTCATATGAAATTCATTATTTATCTAAAGCGTGGGCTTGGTTAATAAGAGTTAATTTGTTAAATTCATTCGGCCCAGAAAAGAGAAAACAAAGCTTGAGTTGAATCCACGGATTAGAAGCCCCAATAGGAACCTCTGATACTTGAACTGTCTGATTAGCAATCGTTCCCGCTTTCTTCCAATTCTGGATTCTCGCTTTGGCCGTTGAAGCCGCTCCAGTAAAAGTATCGTCTAAGTGAATAGTATAAGTCGAGCCAGCGACGTCAATACTCGAAATATGAGCCGTTTTACCACTTCCCGAGCCTTGAGTAATTTCGACTTCGTAACCCTCTAAACCCAAGACATTAGTTGTGGTCGTAAAGGTCGAAGTCGAAGTCCAAGTCAAAGTAATATCCGTCGGGGTTGCCTTATTT
Organism: Candidatus Nomurabacteria bacterium; assembly: GCA_023267515.1. Lineage (GTDB taxonomy): Bacteria > Patescibacteriota > Minisyncoccia > Phycocordibacterales > UBA9973 > UBA9973. Next base: position 1,144 of record JAHFNF010000061.1, read on the forward strand.
AAGCGATATTTAAGAATCAAACTATCGGTACTAGTTAATAGTTTCTCATAAAAGAGAAAAACCTTTTGCCAGTCAGCCTCGACTTCAGGTGACTCAATTAAGGTCGTCACAATATAACCTGAACCTTGAGTGGCGTATTGACCAGTCGTTCCTGAAACCGCGTCAAAAGTATCATTAGTAAAGGTACAAGCCGAGGTCGCTGTCGCATTAGTATAGACGGTTGCTCCCGCCAGTAAGTCTCCGGTCGCGCTCGCCGCGGAGTTAATTGTTTTCATACTGGATAATCCACCAGCGAGTGAAATCCGATTTTGACCATAATCAGTAATCGTATTCGTTCCAACTGGTAAATAAGATAATGCATATTTATGGGTTAAACCCCGTTCTTCGTCGTATTCCCAAATCCCCGAGGGACAAAATTCAGGAATACTAGACACAGAATCCTCCATCACATTATTGATTAGCAAATTAATCCGACCATTGGCTAGGGTCATTCCGTTAGGGTGGATAAAGCGAATATTTGTCGTCGCGGTAGCGTTGTAAATCCTTTTATTATTAAGTGGTAAACGGGCTACCTCCTTAAAGGTACCCCCAGAAAAAACACTTAACCGTCCGTTGGTGTCCATAATCCACGGAATATCATCTTTAATAACACAAGCCAAAGCCCCTGAAGACTCTAAACGATAAGCTTTAGTCACTGTATCAGAAGCATTTTTGCCATCCCATTCATAGACAAATCCCTTATTCCCCCCATTGGCTACGACCCCGATCCAAATCCGATTGGAAGAAGCCCGTAAAAAAGTAATCCGTAGTGTATTAGTCGTTCCTAAATTCAAAGTATTAGCTCCAGTGGTGGCAAAAGTCGTGCCATCAGTGGTTGAGACAATCCGACCCAAAGTCCCAACACTAATATATAAACGACCTTCAAACACTGTCATCATCCACGGGCCATCACCATTTGTCCCAATTAGATTATTATTAACCCAGCTACCCGCTAAAGCGTTTTTATACAGCTTACCATTGCCACCAGAAGCGGCGGTGACATACAACGATCCATTGTAAGTCTCAATATCGCTATTGGCTGAACTGGTCGTCGGAGTCCCAGTATCAGTATCAACACTAAAAGTGCCATTAACTACGGTTTGCTGATTCACATAGACACTCGTTCCCGCTACGGTATAAATATATTCTCCACCCGACGGAATTTGTTTGAACCCAATCGGCACGCCCGACAAACCACTTTGAGTAGTAATGGTTCTAGTGGTTCTAATATTAGGCGGATTACTATAAAAATCTAGCCCAAAGGAGCCGACTAAAGAGCCGAGAGCATCGCTACGATTAGTTTGAACCCAAGGTGGTAGTTTAATCATGTTAGGTTAAAGACTCCCACATTATAAATTCGACCCCTAAAGTAAAGTCGTAAATAAGTATCAGGTGTCCGCCCAACCGTAACAGTATCTCCTCGACTATCCACAGCGGTTGTCGTTCTCGTCGTATAATTATCAATATCCACTAAAACAATATCGCGGATTTTCTCAAAAAACTCTTGGTCAGCAGTTCGACCCGAAAGTTTAGCTTCCAGTGTTTCAATTCTCTGTTCTAGCTGTCCAATTAGTTGTTTAGTCTGTTCGTCCATTGGGTTACATTACTTTGAAGTATTAGTCCAACTTGAAGAAGGCTTAGTTAAATTGCCCCAGCCATAGTGTATCTCCACACTTTCGACTGGCGTACCTACTACCTCGGATTTAGTAAAAAATATCTTAATATAGGTTGTGACTGTTTCCACTGGAGTTCCAGTAACTTCAGCTTTAGTTATCGGTGGCACAGGGGTATAGGTAATCACAATTAGACCCTGACGACCGGCACTCCCCGCCGCATTTTGACCACCAGCTCCACCTCCACCCGCCCCATATAAACCACTAGTTCCTGCCGGAGTTGCAGACCCATTTGAACCACCTCCAGCCCCACCACCAGAACCATGGGTGCTATCCCATTCAGTACCATTACCTCCATTACCCCCAGCACCAGTCCCACCACTACCACCAGAACCACCATCGCCAGAGCCACCATTTATTCCTGAACCAGCACTACCATCAGCACCAATACCTCCCGCCCCTCCTCCACCACCTCCAGCCGCGCCACCAACATTACCATCTCCCCCTGCTCCACCCGATTTCTTAGTTGTTCCTACCCCACTTCCTGAAGCACCGCCAGCGCCACCAAAAGCCTGACCCGGTGTACCACTGGTCGTCCCCACTACACCCCCCTTAGCTCCAACGGAAGAAGCACCTAAAGAAGCACCATTAAAATAAGTATCGCCACCACTTGAACCTGAAGCACCGCCAGTGCCAATAGCGTAAGTAATTGAACCCGACATTGCCAAATTACTTATTTTTGAATAAGCGCCA
>JAHFNF010000030.1 GCA_023267515.1 Candidatus Nomurabacteria bacterium
TGGACGCGACATCAATCCCAGACGAGTTTCGCGGAAAAATTTCAAAAGAAACTAAACGTATTGGCGTACCCAGACATTTATTAACGGGAGAAGGTATTGATAAGGAACTAATAGAGAATTTTGAAAAATCTTTAAAAAAACTAGAATCTGCCGGTTACGAAATAATTGAAATAGAAATGCCTTACACGAAATATTCTTTGCCTGTGTATTACATAATTATGCCGGCAGAAGTTTCTACCAATCTTTCTCGATTTGATGGAATCAGATATGGATATTCTGCGCCCGGAAAAGATTTAATGGAGGTGTACAAAAATAGTCGAGGGCAGGGATTTGGTAAAGAAACACGTCGCAGAATTCTTCTAGGTTCTTACGTTCTTTCGCACGGATATTATGATGCATATTATAATAAAGCTAAAAAAATCCGTTCCCTTATCGCTAATGATTTTAATAATGCGTTTAAAAAGGTAGATGTCATTGCTATGCCCACTTCTCCTTTCCCTGCGTTTAAAATAGGGGAGAAGGCGAATGATCCACTTGCTATGTATTTTGCCGATATTTTTACCGTGCCAGCAAACATTGCTGGTGTTCCCGCTATTTCAATACCCAACAATAAAACGAAGAATCATCTGCCGTTAGATATTCAATTTATTGCTCCTAAATTAGGGGAATCAAGACTCTTTGAAATCGGCAAGAAATTTGAGACAATAAGATAGAAATATATGGATATCTCGCAATCACTCAATATAAATACTGCTCCCGATAATCAGCTTTTTAACCCCACCTTCTTAAATTTGGAGTATGTGTTTAATGAAATTCTAAAATTTTTTCGCGCCGTTGGCGATACTTTTACCAGCAGCGCTTCCTCCGGCACCAGCGCTGGAATGATATATCACACTATCCTTACTATTCTTGCTCTGTTTTTTATCGTGATGATTGCCTATTGTTCAGTCCGGATGTTTGAAATAAGGGAAAGGGAAAAAGAACATTTAGAGCATGAAATTGAAGAATATGCTGAGCACCAAGCAAAGAAAGCAAAAGCGGCTGGCCCTGGTCCGATCATCAATGATCGCTGGGAAAATGTCTTAAATTATCTTAAATCTGAAAATCCAAGTGACTGGAAGGTGGCGGTAATTGAAGCGGACGCAATGCTTGAAGATTTGACCGATACATTGGAGTTTGAGGGAGAAAACTTGGGGGAAAGGCTGAAATTTGCCAGTAAAGAAAAATTTAAAACTCTGGATGAAGCGTGGGAGGCTCATTTGATAAGGAATCGCATAGCCCACGAAGGGTTAAAGTTTGATTTGACTTTGCGTGAGGCGCAAAGAGCAGTGGCCCTTTATGAGAGAGTGTTTCAAGAATTTGGGCACATATGACAATATTTTTTCTGGTTGCGGGGCCAGGAATCGAACCTGGGTCTTAAGGTTATGAGCCTTACGAGATGCCTCTTCTCTACCCCGCTATGTTATTATAAATATACAACATGATAGTATCATAGGCTCATAACCAAGGTTATTCGCGCTATTAGTCCTTTCGGAGATGCCTTTCTACTATCCCGCTATAATAAGCACTATAATACATTTTTTAATGAAAAATCGCAAATAATATGGATAAAATAAACAAAACAGAAGAAGAGTGGAAAAAAGAATTAAGTCCAGATGAGTACAGGATTTTAAGGCAGAAAGGGACAGAAATTCCATTCTCGGGCGAGTATGATAAGACATTTGAGTCTGGGATGTATAAATGCGCCGCGTGCGGAGCAGAACTTTTTGATTCAACGCACAAATATGACTCTGGCTGCGGCTGGCCGGCTTTTGATGAAGCAATACCTGGGACAGTGGAATTTCACGAAGACAACACTCTCGGTATGAGCCGAGTTGAAATCACTTGTGCTAAATGTGGTGGGCACTTAGGCCACGTCTTTCCCGATGGTCCTAAAAATACTACTGGTAAAAGATTTTGCGTAAACTCCCGCTCTCTCAAATTTAAGAAATCGTGAAAAAAGTAATTCTCCTAAATAAAAAAGAAGGGGAGACACCGCTTGAAGCGCTGGAGCATTTTCGCAATAAAAACCGTGAATATAAAAATTTGCCGATGACCTATGCCGGTCGGCTTGATCCGATGGCATCTGGCCTTCTCCTAATATTGGCAGGGGAAGAGTGTAAGAAAAAAGAAAAATACTTAAAACTTTCAAAAGAATATGAATTTGAAGTTTTATTCGGTTTTGCCACGGATACGTATGACATTTTAGGCAAAGTACAATATTCTCACATTCTCAAGAATGTTGGAATGAAGGAGTTGGAGAAAAAAATTAAGTTAAATTTAAAATATTTTTCGGGGAAATTCATGCAAAAATACCCAGCATACTCGTCAAAAACCGTGAGAGGCAGACCGATGTTTGCCTATGCGAGGAGAGGGGAGGAAGTGGAAATTCCAGAGCGACAGGTTACAGTATCAAAATTAGAATTTTTAAAATTGAGATCAATAAGTAATAAAAAACTCTGGCAAAACATTGAAAGAAGAGTAGGAAAAGTAAAAGGCGATTTCAGGCAGAAAGAAATCTTAAAAATCTGGCGCAAAGAGCTTCAAGGGAAAGATGTTGGTTATTTGATAGCAAGCTTTAAAATAAAATGTAGCAGTGGCACCTATGTGCGTCGTATTGCCAATTCACTAGGTGAGAAAGCAGGCATTTCCACTTTGGCGTATTCCATAAAAAGGAAGAAAATAGGCAAGTTTACCATTGTGGAGTAAAATAAAGGGATGATATTTTCGGCTTTGGTCACCATTATTGGTCTCTCGCTTTTTGAGACGGTTTCATCCGTTGATAATGCCATTATTAATGCCGAAGTGCTTTCTACCATGGGTAAAAGGGCGAAGCGATGGTTTCTACTATGGGGGATGATTATCGCGGTATTTTTAGTCCGTGGGCTCTTGCCCTGGGCGATAGTCTGGGCTTTTAATCCGAGCTTAGGGCCGATACAAGCATTTTCGGCCGCTTGGTCGTCTGACCCGGCTGTGCATGCATCTATTGAAAAATCCGCGCCGATACTCCTCATTGCCGGCGGGGTATTTCTTTTATTTTTATTTTTACATTGGCTCTTCTTGGAAGATAAAAGATTTGGTCTTCCGAGGACGGAGAAGTTTTTTATGAGTCAAGGGGTATGGTTTTATGCGGTTGTTTCAATTTTGCTGGCATCAATTACTTGGTTTGCTTTAAAGCAAAATGTTTTAATGGGCTTTGGCGCAGTAGTCGGCTCCACTTTATTTTTCATTACGCACGGATTTAAACAAAATGCCGAGGCGGAGGAACAAAAATTAAAAGGTAGTATAAGATCGGACCTATCTAAACTTTTCTTTTTGGAAATTATAGATGCTACTTTTTCATTAGATAGCGTGCTCGGCTCTTTTGCTTTTACCTTATCTGTGCCACTCATACTCATCGGCAATGGCCTAGGGGCAGTATTGGTGCGGCAGCTGACAGTAGGCAATATTGAGCGTATTAAAAAATATGTGTATTTAAAAAATGGCGCGATGTATTCTATCCTTGCTCTTGGTATTGTGATGGTAATGCAAAGTTTTGGGCATCATATTCCAGAATATATTTCGCCGGTTTTAACGGTAGCCATAATTTTATTCTTCTTCTTTAAATCAAAAATCGCTTTAAAAAATTCACAAAAAATATGAGTGAGCAAGATTTTAAAAGTGAATATAAAAATCTAAACCCCGCTCAACGTGAAGCTGTAGAAGCAATAGACGGCCCAGTGATGGTGGTGGCGGGGCCGGGCACAGGCAAGACCCAGATCTTGGCGCTACGCATTGCAAATATTTTGACAAAGACCGACACCAAAGCTGATAGTATAATTTGCCTTACCTTTACCAATTCTGCTGTGAAAGCGATGCGTGAGCGTTTACGCAAATATATAGGCGCGGAGTCTTCCAAGGTTCACATTTCCACTTTTCACAGTTTTGGTATGGATATGGTGGAAAAATACTTTCCGGTATTAGGGCTATCTCAAATGCCAAAAATTATGGATGAAAAAGACTCTATTGCCATCTGTGACCAGATTTTACATAGAAATGAATGGGAATATATTCGTCCGCGTTCTGACCCATCCCGACATTTTAAGGACTTGAAGGATATGATTTCTCTTTTAAAACGGGAGAGGGTAAAACCGGAAGAATTTACCATTTTAATAAAAAAGGATATAGAGAGCTTGGAAAATGACCCGGAAAGCTTGTCTTCCCGCGGCCCAACAAAAGGAGAGCTGAAAAAAGATGTGCAGAAAAAGATGGAAGGATTGAATCGCACCCTTGAAGCGGTAAAGTTTTATTCTCTTTACGAAGACACAAAAAAAGAGAAAGGGCTTTTTGATTATGATGATGTATTGGAAAACTTGGTGAAAGTAGTTGAGGAATCAGAAGAGGCTTCTCTTTTCATCAAAGAGCAGTATCAATATGTCTTGATAGATGAGCATCAGGATTCCAGTGGTGTGCAAAATGAGTTTTTAGAGGCTGTTTGGCAAGGAGAGGAAAAGCCCAATATTTTTGTAGTCGGGGATGACCGGCAGCTTATCTATGGCTTTGGTGGCGCCTCATTAGAATATTTTGATAATTTCAGGCATAAGTTTGGCAAAGCAAAACTTATCACTTTATTTGAAAATTATCGCTCCACGCAGAATATTTTAGACACTGCCCATCTGCTTTTACAAAGTTCCCTCACAAAAGAAAAACTTAAAAGCAATCATAAGGAGAATCACCCTCTTCGTCTGATAGAAGGCAATTTCCAACGGGATGAGATTATCGTTTGCGGGCTTGAAATAAAACAAAAGATACAAGATGGGATGGATCCAGAAGAGATTGCGATTCTCGTGCCAAAAAATAGGTATGTACGGAGTACGCTGGCAATATTGCGGGATATGGGAATACCTGTCGCTTCCGGTGAAAAATTAAATTTCTTTGACTCCGTTGAGGCCCAGGCGTTTCTCCGAGTCTTAAAGATAATAGCGCACCCAGAGGACGGGGTCCCGATTGCCGAATCTTTTTTTGATATTTTTTCACAAATACCTCCGATAAAGGCGCACAAATTTATTAAAGATCACAGTATGCGTCAGTTTTCTCTGTTGAGCGTATTAGAAGAAGAAAATCAGGCGCTTTTTCAAGATCCAGTAAAAAATTGGGTGAATAAATTAAAGTCTTGGCTAGACCAGAGCGCAGGGCTGAGCATTTACTCGCTTATTCAAAATATCGGCTCGGAGTTCTTGCTTGATACTGCCAAAAATCACGAAGAGTTGGTAATCCGAGTGGAAGTGATTCGCACCTTATTACACTTATCGCTCTCAGATATGGAGAAGAACTCAAAGTCTAATCTCAAAGACTTTTTAGCTTTTATGGATAGGCTGGAATCTTACAACGAGCATATCCCGCTGGCTGTATTTTCGGCTGACCAAGGCGTAAAGGTTCTTACTTTACACGGGTCAAAGGGTTTGGAATTTGATTATGTTTGGATTGCCCATATGGATGAGAAATCTCTCGCTGGCAGAAAACATCGCGGTTTTACATTGCCAGAAGTGTTAGAAGAAAAAGCAGAGAAAAAAGACGAGGAGGTCTTGAAACGGGAGCTATATGTCGCTATTACCCGAGCCAAGAGGTTTTGCACCATCTCTTACGCGCATAACTCTTATACAGGTGGGGAGTTGGAACCGGCTCATATTATCGCTGATATAGAGGGTAGTTTTGAAAAGCAAAATGCTCCGGAGACAGAAAAAGTAATCCTCTCGCACGACCCAAAAGCTTATATTGAGAAAACAAAAAACAAAGTGAAAAATGTTTCACTTACTGATCTAAAAAAATTAGTCGCAAAGGACTTTGAAGATAGAAAGGTTTCAGTATCCCTCCTCAATAATTTTTTTGAATGTCCTTGGAAGTGGTATTTCCGCAGTTTATTACAACTTCCCGAGCCGCAAACAGAGAGTTTGGAATTTGGAAATATCGTTCACGGCTCTATCGATGCAGTTTTAAAATTAAAGACAGCGCCAATAGAAAATGAAATAAAAAAGGTAATCTGGGGGCAAGTATTAAAAACTGGATTTGGGAGTGAAGAAAAGCAAAAAGAGCTCGCCCGAGAAGCTTTTGTCATAGTTTCAAAATGGGTAGAAAGTCGCTTGCCGGAGATTGCGGAGAATAATGAAAACGAACAATCCATTTCCATCAGTGACTCCCGTTTTCCACATTTAAACATTTACGGTAAGGTTGACCTAATTGAAATACTTGATAAAAAAGATGTGCAGGTGACAGATTTTAAAACTGGAAGTCCGCGTAAAAAGTCTGAAATTGAAAAGGTGGATGAGGAAGGCAGAATGAGTGATTATCTGCGCCAGCTCGCAATGTATTCGTATTTATTGAGTGAGAGCCCTAAATGGAAAAAGAATGTGACTGAGTCCAAGCTTGAATTTGTGCAAGCTAAAAATCAAACAGAGTATTTTTACAAAACTTTTATTGATAGAGAGCACATAGACTTACTCGTGAGAGATATCACTGATTATGACAAGTTTATTAAAAGTGGCGAGTGGACAGATAGGCCCTGCCACTATAAATCTTTTGGAAAGGCCGAGGCCGTGTGTGAATATTGTAAACGATCGGAGATTTATAAGTAAACTAAAACAAGACTCTCGGCCCGTTGTCCAGCCAGCCCAAATAAAGGCCTAAAATCGCAAAAAGTATGGCGAGAATGATTAAAATCTGTTTGGTTTTTCCCATTTTTATATTGTAGCATTTTGGTGTATAATGCTTAAATTATAAGATTAAATTATTAAATTATATGTCCACAGAAACAATTCATGGTATTGCAATAGAAGTTGAAAATAGTGGAAGTACAACGGATAAGTTAATTAATCACTGGAAAAATCATTCAAGTGAGTCGTTCAAACGTGTTCTTGAAGATTTAGAGGATAGCCAAAATATTTCTAGCAGTGGTAAGAGACAAATATACGTAGGTGAAGAAGAAAACCTAAAACTTCAGTGGGACGGAAAAAATTATATTTTAAAAAAAAGAAGCTCATAAATGAATCAAAACGAGCAAAAAGGAACCGAGCATCCACTTTCAATTTTAACCGACGAGGCGTATAAGGTTTTTTCCGAGCTTGGTTTTGAGATTGCCACAGGCCCAGAGCTTGAAACTGAATGGTACAACTTTGACGCGTTGAATGTTCCAAAGAATCATCCCGCTCGCGCAATGCAAGATACTTTTTGGATAAAAGGGCAGGAGGGAAAAGTTCTCCGAACACATGCGACCAACGTGAGCGCGAGAATGCTTGAAACAGCGGCCAAGGAGGGGAGAATCCCATCTGCTTTTATCGCTATTGGCAAAGTTTTCAGGAATGAAGCGACAGATGCAACGCATGAAATGCAGTTTTATCAGATTGATGGCACAATGATCGGCAAAGATATTACGCTTGCTCACCTAAAAGGGGTGCTCACTCATTTTTATAAAAAAATGTTGGGAGACGATGTGGAGATAGAATTTCGCCCGAGTTATTTCCCATTCGTGGAGCCCGGTATTGAAGTATGGCTCAAGTTTAAAAATAAATGGTTGGAAGTGATGGGGGCGGGATTAACCCATCCAAATGTTTTACGGAATCTTGGGATTGATCCGGATATTTATCAAGGTTTTGCTTTCGGCGGCGGCCTTGACCGTATTGCTATGATCAAATGGGGCATTCCCGACGTGCGTCTTTTTTATCAGGGGGATTTAAGACTTAATCAATTTTAATATGACTAGAGAGAATCCATTAGAACAGAAGAAACAACAAGAATTTGTAGACATTACTTTTAATCCTGACGAAACTCAACAGAGGTTTGTTGAGTTTGAGGATGTAGACGGTAATCACTATGTTTATAGTTGCACAACTGCCGAAGCGAACCACCATAAGTTGATGTTTGATAATATTGTTAAAAAATTAAAGTTAGATGGAAAAATAACGAAAAGATTGGGTGGGTTCTTAGAAAAAGACGGGAATAAAATTTATATTATGGGGAGGTCAACTGCGCTGGGGCGTTTTAATAAAGAGAAAGTACTCAAATCTTTAAAGGAACATTTCAAGAATATGGAGGTAATATATCAAGAAATTAAAAATGAAAATCTCGTATAAAGAATTACAGGAATATTTTACGATGCCATTGCCGAGTGCGGAGGACTTGGCGCGGGAGATTACGATGCATGCATTTGAGGTAGAGAGCGTGGAAAAAGCAGGAGAAGATTTTATATTAGATATAAATGT
>JAHFNF010000062.1 GCA_023267515.1 Candidatus Nomurabacteria bacterium
TCTGCCACAATAATATTTTCTACCGTACCGATAAGTCCCGCTTTGTACCCGAGCGCTGTGGAAATCTTGTAAAGGAGCGTAGCTGTTGTTGTCTTGCCATTTGTTCCTGTCACTCCCACAATCTTCAACTTCGCTGAAGGATTGCCATAAAAGTGCATTGCCGCCAAGGTCGCCACCGCTCGTCTTTTTATCTTTAAATTTTTAATCAGGTTTTTCATTTTAAAATAAAATCTAGTACCTCCCCTACGCGCGAGAGTACAACTTTCGCGCCGTGAGCCTTAAACTCCTCCTCCTTATATAGCCCAGTGGTAAGACCAATAAAATCAATCCCGGCGCCATGAGCTGCTTTTAAATCGTCTAAGGAATCACCGATATATACAATTTGATCCTTTTTTATTCCTATTTTACTCAATATATCTAGGGCGGGGAAAAATACACCTGGCTCTGGTTTATGGGCCGAAACTTCATCTGAGCCCTGAATAATAAAAAAATCATTCACTGGAAAATCTAAACGGTCCAGGTCATCCACAAGGTAATTTTTATTTGTTGCTGAGACTATCCCTACTTTTATATTATTAGAGAGCAGTTTTTTTAAAACCCCTGGCGCTTCTACATATACTTTTTTCAAGTAATCATTTCGCACCGAGGCAATCACTTTGTGAATGTTTTCTGTTGTATCAGAATTTTGATACAAATCCGCTATCAGTTGATTTAGCGGTTTTCCATAATGCTTCCTTATTTCTTCATCAGATAAATCAAGGTTATAAAACTTTTTAGCGACATATTTATGCTGAGCCCATTTTAAGACTCTGCTTTCCACTAGGGTATCATCAAAATCAAAAATTACAGCTTGGTACATCATTTTCCATGACACTTCTTATACTTCTTGCCAGAGCCGCAGGGACAAGGGTCATTGCGGCCGATGTTTTTTTCAGCAAATTCGTTTGACTCTTTATGACTCTCTAATAGGATCTCCTGCGGTTCTTCTGCATTCTGCTTCGCTGGTTCATTAATAGTGGAAATTAAGGATACCACTTGTTCTTTAAACGCTTCGTCCATTTCCTTAAACATCCGGAGTCCCTCTTTTTTGTATTCCACAATCGGTTCACGTTGTCCGTAGGCACGCAAATTAACTGAGCTACGGAGATAATCCATCGCCTCAATATGCTCCATCCAAAGCGCGTCAGTCGCATAAAGAGCGATCCTGCGCACAGTATCAAGAAATGGTTCCTCGCCTAGCTTGACCTTCTTTTCGGCAATAACTTTTTCCACTTCTTCTCTGCCAAGCGATACCTCCGTTAAAAGATTTTCAATATCCTCCTTGCCCGCTTGCATCATTTTTTGGCGCCGGGAGTAAATAGCTTGGCGCTGACGATTCATCACATCGTCATATTCTAATGTGTTTTTCCTGGAATCAAAATGAAACCCTTCAATTTTTGCCTGGGCGCCTTCCAAAGTGCTAGAAATAAATCTATTCTCAATCGGCTGATCCTCCGGTATGCCAAAGCGTCCCATCATCCCTTTTATTCTCTCAGCCCCGAACACTCGCATCAAATCATCTTCCAAAGAAACAAAAAATTGAGTCTCGCCCGGGTCTCCCTGCCTGCCGGAGCGTCCGCGAAGCTGATTGTCTATGCGACGCGCTTCATGGCGTTCAGTACCGAGCACGAAAAGTCCACCGGCATTTTTTACTTTTTCATATTCTTCTTTCACGACAGGATTGCCTCCGAGTTTAATATCAATTCCGCGACCAGCCATATTTGTAGCGATAGTCACTGCGCCAAACTTTCCAGCTTGCGCGATAATTTCTCCTTCCTTTTCGTGATTCTTTGCATTTAATATTGTGTGCTGGACGCCTTCTTGACGTAAATAAGTAGAAAGAAGTTCATTCCTCTCAATGGAAATTGTACCAATGAGTACTGGTTGACCTTTCACATTCAATTCTTTTACCTTCCTCGCAATAGCTTGGTATTTCCCTTTTTCTGTCTGGAAAATGAGATCTGAATGGTCCTGTCTCACCACTTCGCGGTTGGTCGGCACTACAATAACATCCAAACCATAAACCTTTATAAACTCCTCCGCTGAGGTCTCGGCTGTACCGGTCATACCAGAAAGTTTCTGATAAAATCTAAAGTAATTTTGGAAGGTTATTGACCCTGAGGAACGGGTTTCTTTCTCTATTTTTACGCCTTCCTTTGCCTCAATAGCCTGGTGAATACCCTCTGACCAGCGCCTGCCGGGTTGAAGACGGCCAGTAAATGGGTCTACAATGATGACTTCCCCTTCTTTTACGACATAATCCTTGTCCTTCTCAAAAATAGCCTGGGCTTTTACCGCTGTCTCCAAGTGGTGCACATACTTGATACCTTTTTCAGTGTAAATATTAGAAATGCCAAGCAAGTTTTCTGCTTTAGTGATACCTGCATCCGTCAAACTTATCGCTTTAAGCTTTTCATCAACAGTATAATCTGTATCTCTCTTCAACTGTTTGGCAATTTGATAAAACTTCACGTAAAAATCCTCCGAGTCCCCAGACGGTGAGGAAATAATAAGCGGGGTACGCGCTTCGTCAATTAAAATAGAATCCACCTCGTCCACTACCGCAAAGTAGTGCCCGCGTTGCACTAGTTGATTTACTGAGGTGGCTAAATTGTCCCGCAAATAGTCAAAACCATATTCGTGATTGGTGCCATAAGTAATATCTGCATTATACGCTTCACGACGTGAACAAGGTTTTAAGAAATCATAAACAATCTTAAATTCACCTACTTGGTCTCGCTGTAAATCCAACTCATTATGCATAGGATCATATAAGTAAGAAACATTTTGAGAATTGATCACTCCAACAGAGAGCCCTAAAAAATTATAAATCTGTCCCATCAATACCGCATCACGACGAGCGAGATAATCATTCACTGTCACCACATGCACTCCCTTGCCGGCTAGCGCATTTAGATAAACTGGGAGTGTCGCTACTAGTGTCTTCCCTTCACCAGTTTTCATTTCCGCAATTTTTCCGCGATGCAACACCAATCCTCCCACCAGCTGGACATCATAATGCCGCTCCTTTAAATTTCTTTTGGCCGCTTCCCGAACAAGGGTGAAAGCCTCCGGTAATATGTCATCTAGGCTCTCTCCTTCTGCAAGTCTGTTTTTGAAATCCTGAGTTCTTTTTGGAAAATCCTCATTCTGCATCTCTAAAAAGCTTGCCTCCAAGCCGTTAATTCTAGCTACTATATTTCCAGCGTCCTTTATAAACTTGGAGCTGGCGTCACCGAAAAGGCTCTTTAAAAATGCCATAATTGTAAGATTATAGCATAAAAAAACAAAATCGCCCTTTCGGACGATCTTGTCTAAGTGGGAAAAGATTAGCTTCTCTTTTTCTTTCCTCCTTTTTTCTTTGCAGTCTTTTTTGCTGCCTTCTTTTTCTTCTTTGCCATAATTTTATTTACTCAGGTAAATTAAATTTTTAATTTAGTTTT
>JAHFNF010000031.1 GCA_023267515.1 Candidatus Nomurabacteria bacterium
ACTTTGTTATTTTTATCATCTGGGTCGGTAATACGCGCTTTGGATTGGCCGAAAGAAAATGCCTGCATCCCCGCGCCTTTTACTTGGCGAGATAGATACCAAAAGAAAAATACGATAAATAAAATAGGTAGAGCAAAAGGCAAAATATTTACCAGCCAATACATAAAACCGGTTTCATTTTTAACCGTGATTTCCGTTTTCGCTAATGCGTCCGGCTTCACGCCATAATTAAAAAGAGTCTGCGAGAGAGACGCCTCCACTTCTTTCTTGGCAGTCTTCAGTTCTCCGCTATTGTAGGTAATATTTAAAGTATCCCCTGATACTTCAATCTTTTGCACGTCCCCGGCAGAAATATTTTTTGCCAAATCTGAAATGGAAATCTCGGGCGTATTTTTAGAGTTGTCGGAGACCACCAAATAAAGCCCAGTGATAAGCATAAAAATAAGAATCGTCCCAGCCAGGTTCCCCGAAAACTTCGGCCCCTTCACCTGCTTTTTCCCCTTATTCTTCATATCTTTTTGATTAAGAAAATTTAAATCCATTCAGCTACTTTAGCATAAAAATCGCCTAAAGTGAAATTATTTTTATTTTATAGCTTTTAATTTTTCTCCTTGCCAATATTCATAAAACGGACCAAAAACTAACCCCGCTAAAAACCAAAAAATAAACTCTTCAATCGGAATACCGACAATTCTGATGCCACTTATACCTCCCAAATAGGTGTGACTAATCCATGTCGGGGAAATAAAAATAATAACAAAATAAAAAACCAAAGACATAATCGCCATAAGAATTCCAGAAAGAAGTGAAGTAATGATCAAATCCTTCCTAATAAAAAATATAACAAAAGCAACAAGCAACATTGCGAACGTACTTGCCCAAAACGAGGTTAGCCCTACGTAAAAAAATAACCACATAGTAGTTTGTGAAAGAAGCAAAAGAATAGTAAGAGCTGCCTCCGCGTGATGGTAAAGCTTTCTTTTATATAAGCCACGCTTAAAAATCACTTCGTAGATAGTAGCCATGATGCCACCAGATGAAAACCCCATAACAAAATCCTCAACTCCAATTTTTGTTCCTGTAAGAGTAAGTGGCTTCCACCAATCCACTGTCCACCAAAAGTAAGAGGTTATTAGACTTAAGATACCGATTAATATACTCATCAAGAGCATTTCTTTTCTTAAATCTTTACGAACAAAAAAAATTAAAATCCAAATTAAACAAAAAGGAATTAGAGCGACGAGGTAAACAAATTGTTCAGAAATTTGCACAGTAAAATTATATCACACCGTGACTAATCGTAAAGTTAGAAAATTTGTGGAGATGTGGGAAATTGAATCCCAGTGCAGAAGGTAATTGCAAAGAAGTCTACATGCGTAGCGCGCTTTTTGGTTTAAACTTTAAAATTCTTAAGCGAGCCAAATATTTTAAAGCCGATTCTCTAAGTTTCGGAAAGTAGCCGAGACATTCTACTCCCTATCCCGATAATATTATGCCTGTTCTTATATATCGGAAGTCTATAAGAAAGACACCAGCTTAGGCTAAAGCGAAAGCTGGAACAAAATTCTTCATACTAAAGTATGGAGAAAGTGTTTTAGATGCTAATTTTGCAATTAGGCTGTGAGCGATTTTTACGAGGGTCGCTCGCCTCGGCATGCATCAATAGCAAATGATCTTCTGTCTATGCCTTGCATCCCCCTAAAACTTTTTACTATGTAAAAAGTTCGGGAAATTCCTGCTCTTATTCTTTCAAAGTTCTGCGAATGTCTCTTTCCGTATCGCGCTTTTTTATACTCTCACGCTTATCAAATTTTTTCTTACCTTTGACCAGCGCGATTTCTACTTTGATTTTCCTGCCTTTATTATACACTGAAATTGGCACTATTGTCAAACTCTTGTTCTTCCCGCTTCCGGCAAGCTCGGCGATTTCTTTTTTAGTCAGGAGCAGTTTACGATTCCGCAGCGGATCATAATCTGCTCCGGCATTCTTCGGCTGATACGGTGGAATATTTGCATTGATTAAAAACGCTTCGCCTCCGCGGACAATAACAAAAGCCCCTTCAAGAGACATTTGCCCCCCACGTACTGATTTGACCTCGGAGCCGAGAAGCTCAATCCCCGCTTCAAATTTCTCTATAATCTCATAATCAAATCGCGCTTTTCTATTTTCAGCGTAGTGCGCCATCTTAAAATACTAACATTATATTTTCTATAAGACGACTTTGAAAAACCAAACGATAGCGGAGAGGAATATAAAGGTAAGCGCAAAGATGGCAATAGACCAAGGCATAGATGTATGATGCTTACCAGCAATAAAAGCCAGGATTGCCGGGTAAATCAGGGAAAACAAAGCAATAATTAGATAGTCGTGTGAGATCATAAATTTTTTATACTAATACTTAAATTATATCTCTACTATTTAATAAATCAACCATACTTACGGATTGGCTTTTTATGCTAAAATAAACCCATGTCTAAATTGAATGTATCTGGATATCGCGGAGTATGGGGCGACACTTTGACGGATGAAATCGCTGGTGGATTCGCCCGAGCTTTTGCGCGCTTCACCCAGGAAAAATCAGGAAAAACAAATCCTACTATCCTAATCGGCCGAGATGGGCGTGAGAGTGGGCCAGAAATAAAAAAATCAGTAATCAGAGAATTAGAAAAATCCGGCATCAATGTCGTGGATGGCGACATAATGCCAACGCCGACCGTTTTATTCTCTGTCCGTAAACATAAATACGACGGAGCTATCATCATCACCGCTTCGCATAATCCAATTGAGTACAACGGCCTTAAATTTGTAAACGGCCAGGCGCTTTTTACAATTGAAGATGAAGTAGCGGAAATAAATAAATATTATGAGCGTACCTAATTTTACGAAAGAACACGCAGATCAAATAATCGCGCACGTAAACGTAGAAGCAATTCGCGCGCGGAAATTCAAAGTGGCAGTAGATATGATAAATGCCTCCGCTTGTGTGATGGATCCATATTTATTTAAGCAGCTAGGTGTAGAATTAATCCCGCTCAACAATATTCCAAATGGAAAATTCGCTCACCGGCCAGAACCACTCAAAGAGAATCTTACCGAGATTGCAGAGCTGGTAAAAAAATCTGGCGCGGACCTCGGCTTCGCGCACGATCCAGATGCAGACCGCCTCGTCGTAATAAACGAGCAGGGCGAAATGATTTCCGAAGAATATACCGTCACTCTTTGTGTAGAAAATGTCTTGTCTAAAAACCCTGGCAAACCAATCGTCATAAACCTTTCCACTTCGCAAATGTCTGCGGACATCGCTAAAAAATATCGCAGTGAATGTTTCCGCTCAATAATTGGCGAGGGGTATGTGGTTGATAAAATAATTGAGAAAAACGCTATCATCGGTGGCGAAGGCAATGGCGGAGCTATCTACCCTACTATCAATACTGTGCGGGATAGCTTTACGAGCCTGTCCCTCATCCTTGAACTTTTAGCTGAAAGAAGGCAAACAGTCAGTGAGTGCATTGCCACCTTTCCAAAATATTTTATTAAAAAAGACAAATGGCCTTTAAGAGGTGACCTAACTATAATGTACGACAAGCTAAAATCACATTTTGGTGATGCAGAGATAGATACGCAGGACGGATTGCGCCTAGATCTGCCAGATGGCTCTTGGATCCATATTCGTCCCTCCAACACCGAACCAATAATACGTATGTTTGGAGAGGCAAAAACACAAGAAAGAATAGATGGGCTCTTTGAAGAGGCCAAGTTGACTTTAACCCCCTAATAAGCTATATTCTATGGAGCTTAAATATCCCAAGCTTTAAAAGCATAAATTGCGAGAACGAATAAACAATCAAATACGAGCCAAAGAACTGCGGGTTATAGACAGTGAAAACAAGAACATTGGGATTTTAAGTATTAGGGACGCGCTGGAAATGGCGCAGGCGCAAGGCCTAGACTTGATTGAAATATCGCCCGAGGCGAACCCGGCAGTAGCGAAAATCGCAGACTTCGGCAAATATCAATACGAGCAAAGTAAAAAACTCAAAAAGGCCAAAGCTGGAGCAAGGCCGACCGAGACGAAGTCCATCCAAGTGAAAATAGGCACTGGTGATCACGACCTTGAGCTCAAAGCCAAAACAGCAAGTAAGTGGTTGAAAGAAGGTCACAGGATCAAAGTAGAGCTTTTCCTTGCTGGACGCGCCAAGTATATGGATGAGAAATTTTTAAGAGAAAGACTGGATAGAATCTTGCATTTAATAACAGAAAATTATAAGATATCGGACTCATACAAAAGAGGCCCAAAGGGCATCACAGTGACGATTGAGCGAGATAAATAAAGACAAACAAAAATTATGAAAGGAATGAAGACAAATAAATCATATTCAAAAAGATTAAAAATTTCCAAAAATGGAAAGCTGATTTCAAGGAAGCCGGGTTTTAACCATTTCAATGCAAAGCAATCCCGCACTACTCAGCTCGCCGGCCGAAAAGGAAATGTTTTCAATATTAAAAACAAGCCGAAAAGCCACCTATTACCATTTTCATAATTAAACTAAAATGACACGAGTAAAAAAAGGAGTACATGCATTAAAGAGACGAAGAAGTGTATTGAAGCAAACAAAAGGTTTCCGCGGAGAGCGAAGCCGTAAAGAGCGCGCTGCCAAGGATGCCCTATTGCACGCTGGAGCATATTCCTTTGCGCACCGAAGGGACAAGAAAGGCCACAACCGCACCCTTTGGAATATAAAAATAAACGCCGCTTCTCGCGAGAACGGACTCTCCTACTCAAAGCTCATCAGCTCGCTTAAAAAAAATAAGGTAGAGCTTGATCGCAAAATCCTCGCAGACTTTGCAGAAAATCATCCAGAAACATTTGCCAGAGTATTGGCTACATTAAAATAATAAAAAAAATGCCCCGTACAGTGACAGGGCGTTTTTTTATTGACGAGATGAGACAACCATTAAAGGTTTGTTGAGCGATAGATGTGCTCAAGCTTGCCGGAGAACTCTTTCAGGATGTTCAACATATTTGGTGTTGAACTACTCAGAATGAATGTGAGTAGCCCGGAATAGTATTGTCGCATATCGGTGTTACTGAATCGGTTGATGATGGAATTGATTGTTTTTATAGTAGTTTTCGCTTCATCACCGTTTGGCATTGGTGCCATGGCAAAGGTAATAGTTGTTTTTTGTTTGGTGGTTGTTGAGTTTGTTTTCATGATTGTTTGGTTTTAGGAATTACCGAAAGGTTCAATGTTTTGAGCCCTGCGGAAGTTCTTAAAGCATTTTTCAAAGAGCAAAACCTTGCTAAAAGTTTAGCATACTATGCCAAATTAAGTCAATCAAACCTTAAACTCTTCTATTTTATCCTTCATTACTAAAGCGATGACTTTTTCTACCAAGCGCTTTGGATCCGTATCAAAGACAATCTTGGGATTGGTCCGATGGCCTTTCTCTATAATGAATTCTATCTCTGGACCCGTCTCCCACCCTGGATCTTCCAGGATGCCTATCGGCTTGCCATCTTCAAAGGCCACGGTAAATTCGTGGATAGTGCCGATACGCCCACAGCCGATAAATACTGCGTCAGATGACCGAGTAAGCAAAATATCCCGCATTGGGTAGCCGAAACCGGTGTAAATTATTAAGTCCAAATAATCAACTGGCAATTTGTATACTTCTGTATGCTCTCTCTCAGTGGCCGCTGGTGAAAGACCGATAGAGATGCCCCCAGCCTCCTTCGCGCCCATTGATGTCCAAAGAGGAAAGCCTGTGGTAGCGCCAGTAACAAGTATTGCTCCTTGGCGTACTATTTCCGCACCGAGCGCTTTTGCTTTTGCTAGCGCATTGGGCCCGCAGTGGCCGGTATCCGCAGCGCCAGAAACGCAAAGTTTCAGCTGTCGGTGTCCGTGTTTAACATTTGATGCAAATTCTGCCATTCCAGTATTTTAGCATCAATTAGAATTCTAACCAAACACTTTGTCCCTTCTCCGGCGCATTTGCTTGGAGTCCAAGGTTATCCCGAATTTTTTGCACTAAAAAAAGAGAGGACTTCGGCTCGCCCATCACTGTAAAAATCTGCTTTACAGAGTCCTCCATCACTTCCACAAACTTCAAAAGCGCCTCCGAATCTTTGTGCCCTGAATATCCGGAAATCATTGCCACTTTTGCTTTGACTGGCACGTCTTCACCGGCTATTTTTATGATTTTTGCTCCGTCTTGGATATATCGCCCCAAAGTGCCCGCAGACTGATAGCCGGTGAGGAGTATCGTATTGTTCGGGTCTGGAAGATAATTGTGCTCGTGGTGAATAATTCTGCCCCCAGATGACATCCCAGATCCGGCAATAATAATTTTTGGGTTCGGCATCCGTAGTATCATTTTTGATTGCTCCACATCTGGTGTCTGCCTTAATCCTGGAAAAGAAAAAATATCTTGTCCGGAGTGAACCAATCTTGCTGCCTCGGTATTGAAATATTCTCCGTATTTCTGATACACCTCTGTCAGTTTGATAGCCAAAGGAGAGTCTAAAAAAACCGGCACGAGCGGGATCCGGCCTTTTCCCATAAGGGTGTCTATCTCGTATAGAAGCTCTTGGGTACGTTCAAGGGAAAAAGTAGGTATCATTAGCGTTCCGTGCCGTTTAGAGTTGTCCTCAATTACATCTTCCAGCATTGCCCGTCTGTCATCGCGGGATTCGTGATTGCGGTCTCCATAGACACTTTCCATTATGAGGTATGTGGCATCGGTAATTTCTTCACAGTCTGGAAGGATTGGCGAGGGGCTATTACCCAGGTCACCAGTAAAAACAATTTTCTTTCCCTGATAGGTTATCTCCACCAATGCTGAACCCAAGATGTGCCCAGAATTTTTGAAATTAATACCAAAATCTTTTATTACGAATGGGTGGTGGTATGGAATGGTATCCCACATACTCATCATTTTGTTTATATTCGCTTCTGAATAAATGCGCTCAATCTCTTTTACATTTTGTCCGTGAGCAAGGAGATGCGCGGCATCCTCTATCATAAACCTGGTTAGGTCTTTCGTTGGTGGAGTAGAGTAAATCCGTCCTTTGAATCCTGCATCAATCAACCTCGGAATTCTGCCGATGTGATCTAAATGCGCGTGCGTGACAAAGAGCGCTTCAATTGTGCTCGGGTCATAAGAAAAATTTTTTTTATTATCTTCTTCTGCCGAGGTCTCTCCTTGGATTAGACCGCAATCTATAAGAATTTTTGTTTTTGTTTCTTCTTCTTCAAGCAGGAAGTTCGCGCCAGTCACCGTATCTACCCCAGAACAAAAAGTGAGTTTCAATTTCTTATCTATGTTTTTCGCCATAGATATATTATAGCAGATAATCCGCCTGATAAATCAAAAAATATATCAGAAGCGGTATCAAAAATATTAAAAGGGTTGTGGCTGATATTTTTATCAATCAAAGCTTCAAAAGCTTCCCAGCTGAGTCCGACTAAAAGTACGAAAAGAAATATTTTTAGGAACTTGTCTCCAAAAAGATAAAATCCGAGCAATCCTATAAAGACTCCCCCAAAGAAATGCATCGGCATATCAAACCACCAAAGCGATGAATACCAAAAAAACTTATGGGCAATTAAATTTACCCCTAAAACAAAAAAAACTACATAAGCCATGAGTTTTGAAAGTCGTTTCCTGTCCATATTTATGAGTATACCTCTTTTTTAAAGAAAAAACCCGTCTGCTAAGGAAAAGACGGAGTCTTTCTTAGGACTATTTCCAATATATTACCATAGCTTATTAAGCTAAGTGGGTATCAGACGTCTAGGACCAAGGTCAAAGCCGATCGAGATTCCCATAAACTAGTGTTCTAGGTAATAACCAGAAATAACCCTACCTAAAGTATACTCTCTTAAAAACTTTTTGCAACAATTTTTTCAAAAAGACACAAAATTTTAACAAAAACAAGTTTTATTTTTACTCGTCCACCCCAAATCTCTTGTAGTCCTGGATCGGACTTGCACCGAACCAATGTTTTATCTCGTGTTCTG
>JAHFNF010000063.1 GCA_023267515.1 Candidatus Nomurabacteria bacterium
TCATTTCTATATTCCTCAGAAACATCCTTTAAGTGTTCCAAGAATTTTTTTATCATTTCGCCTTCTGGAATAAGATCTTGGTCGTTTAAACTAGCGTAAAGTTTCTTTAAGGAGTCGTGCACTTTTTCCACGATTGCGTCATTAACACTCCAACGTACATGGAAAGAATCATCTTCGCGATGTCTTTTAAAGGCGTCTCCCAATACTAGATAAAAATGGATATGATTTTGAGTGGATTTATCCTTGGCGATATGTGGCAACAGCTCGTGCTCCGCTACTATGGCCCCGAGAGAATTAATTAATTGCTTCAATTCGTCAAAGGCGGCTTGTTCAGTTTTGTAAGCATCGGACTTCTTGATAGAGTGCAAAGCCGCGTCTTCAATCTGACGTACTCTCTCACGAGTAATGCCATATTTTTTGCCGATTTCTTCCAAAGTCTTTTTTTCCGCGTCAGTAGTCAAACCAAAACGATTCATTATCACGTCGCTTGCTCGGTCGTGCAGGTGGGAGGTTATTTTCTTGGTAACTTGTTTTGGTTTAAATGATATCGTGGACATAAAAAATTTATAATTGATTATTTATAATAATGCTTATATGTATAGTATACACATACTTGACTACAAGTCAAATAATTCACTTTAATCACTAACCTAGCCTTTCCTATTTGCCCGTACTCTGTCAAGCTCAGTCAAATATTTCTTTCGCAAACGAACACTTTTGGGAGTAATTTCAAGATATTCGTCGCTGCTCATCACTTCCAAACCACGTTCTATAGAAAGGGTAAAGGGCGGACGGACAACGATGGCCTCATCAGTCCCTGAGGCGCGCATATTGGTCAACTGCTTGCCTTTGGTAGGGTTTACAGACATTTCTTCACCCTTTAGCACATTGCCTACCACCATCCCTTCATATACCTCGGTACCGTGATCAATATATAATATACCACGTTCTTGTAGATTTGCAAGGGCAAAGGCCACTGCCTTGCCGGAGACCATAGAGGCCATAGAACCATATTCTCGTCTTTTAACTTCCCCAGCGTACGGCTTGAAGCCAACAACCCGAGAAGAGATTATCCCCTCGCCTCTCGTATCAATAATAAATTCTCCACGAAAGCCAAGTAGCCCCCTAGTCGGTATTTCAAAAGTCATCCTCTGCATCCGTCCTTTTTGAGACATATCCTTCATTAGACCTCGGCGCTTGCCAATCTTTTCAATAACAGAACCTGAATATTCATCCGGCACATCTATCACCAACTCTTCGTATGGCTCGGTCTTCATTCCATTTTCTTCTTTAAAAATTACTTCCGGCTCAGATACTTGCATTTCAAATCCTTCACGCCGCATATTTTCCAATAATATCGCGACGTGGAGCTCTCCGCGACCGTAAACTTTAAAAAAACTCGGACCCATATTATTTTCTCCTTGGTCTGGCGAAAAATCTACTTTCAGCCCGACGTTTATTTCAAGTTCGCGCTCTAGTCTTTCTTTTATTTGTCGCGAGGTGACAAACTTTCCTTCACGCCCAGCAAAAGGTGAATCATTCACTAAAAAATTAAGAGATATGGTCGGCTCATCAATCGCAATGTGCGGCATCGCTTCTACGCTCTCATCTTCACACAAAGTCTCTCCAATATAAATATCTGGTATGCCGGCAATCATCACAATGTCCCCCGAGGTCGCCTCCGCTTCTTCAACTCTGCCAATACCTTCAAAGGTAAAAAGTTTTGTTATTTTTCCACTGCGCGTGCCGGCATCATTTTTTACAAAAACTGTCGCCCCTGAAACTATTTTCCCAGAGTAAATGCGGGCAATAGCCATACGGCCAAGAAAATTGTCGTATCCAAGATTAAAAACTTGCGCGGACATTTTTTCACTCCCGTGGCCAGAGGCAGGCGGAACCTTTTCTAAAATCACATCTAGAAGTGGTGAAAGTGTGCTAGGAATATCATCCATATGTCTTTTTGCCCAGCCTTCCCTACCAACTGCGTAAACCGTCTCAAAATTTGCTTGCTCTTCATTGGCGCCAAGTTCAAAAAATAAATCTAATACCTCCTCATGCACCCTATGCGCATCCGCCGCCGGCTTGTCTATTTTATTTATCACTACAATAGGCTTGAGACCGAGCTCCAAGGACTTTTTGAGGACAAATCTCGTTTGTGGCATAGGTCCTTCTACTGCATCCACGACTAGTAGCACTGAATCAATAGCGCGTAATACTCGCTCCACCTCAGAGCCGAAGTCCGCGTGGCCAGGAGTATCCACAATGTTTATCTTCGTATCCTTATAATAGATAGAAGTATTTTTAGAATAAATAGTAATCCCGCGCTCTTTTTCCAAGGCATTTGAATCCATTGATACTCCCTCATCGAGCAGCCCGCCATTTTGCTTCATCAAAGCATCCGTCAGGGTTGTCTTGCCGTGGTCCACGTGCGCTATTATTGCTATATTTCTGATTTCCATAAAAATAAAAATCCCAAGGGGATTTGCTTTTTTATCATATCACACAAAAAAACTTTATTCAACTGGGAGAATAGCGTTTTTCAAATCCTTTGGCACACTGGTCAGATTTTTGTATCCATTTTTAGTAATGAGAATCATATCTTCAATCCGCACCCCGCCAAAATTCTTAAAATAAAGTCCCGGCTCCACCGTCATCACACAGCCAACCGGCAAAATATCTTCGCTGCCCGGTTTAAAATTCGGCCATTCGTGAATGACTGTGCCTACACCGTGGCCTAACCCATGCGGGAAAGCCCGGGAGCTGCCTGAGCGGGTTAGCGTAGCGTTAAAGCGAAGGTAGTCCCGAGCGATCTTATCTATAACCTTTGCTCTTTTTTCCCCTTTCGCTATTTTCTTCAATGCACGATTCTGCGCTTCTAAAACCTTTAAATAAATTTTCTTCTGTTTAGCACTCGGTTCTCCCCAGAAATAGGTACGGGTCATATCTGAACAGTAATGGTTTATCGTAGTACCAAAATCAAGCATTACTGTGTCCCCCACTTTCAATTTATTTCTACCCGGTTCGTGATGAATATTGGCTGTATTTTTTCCAAATGCCACAATTGGCGGGAAAGAAAGTATCGGCGCATTGTATTTCACGAAAGCTTTTTTAATTAAATTTGCAACTTGTATTTCGGTAATACTAGTTTTTAATTCTGCTACGATATATCGTAGCACTTTCTCCGCAATTCTCTGCGCGTGGATAATATTTTGCAGTTCGCTTTTACTCTTTACCGCCCGAACTTCGTGAATTAGTTTTACCTCTTTCATTCTTAGAACAATTTCACAATATCGTGATAAGTGACGACGAGCATAAGAATGATGAGGAGCGAGAAGCCCACCATATTTGCGATGTTCGCGAATTTTGGATTGATGCGAGAACCTTTTAT
>JAHFNF010000032.1 GCA_023267515.1 Candidatus Nomurabacteria bacterium
TTTTCCACATCTTGCAACACTATCGCTTTTTCCTGTGAAAGAGCGAGCTCGCCGAGCTTAATATTTACCTCAGTAATAGTACCGGAAGCCGGAGCGCGAATAATCGTATCTTCATATTTGGCTTGAGCGGATTGCACTTGCCCCTCAGCGGACAATACTTCCGCTTGTGCGAGTTCTAAATCAGCAGAGCTAGCTTTCGCTTTTTTAAGATCCAAATCTGCCTGCCTAGCGGCAATTAGAGAATCTGCTTCGGAGACTGCGGCATTGTAAGCATTTAAATTTGCAGTATAATTTTGTCCACTTTTATTTGGAATAGAAACTTTCCAACTATCGGAAGATAAATAGTCCTTCTCTGGAAAAGAAACCAGAAGTCCTTTGGTGCCGAGAGGTTTTGGCAATTCATCTGTATCAGTTTTCCCAAGTTCTAAGCCAGAATACCTTACACTGTCTAATGTACTAGAAAAGTAAAGTCGGTATTCTCCTGCATCAGTACCACTATATATACCACTGATAACAGGAGGGGTGCTGGATTGTTTTTCATCTTGTGGCAGAGCCACAAGATCATCTGAAAAAAGCTTCCGGCGGGCATTTTCCACACTAAAACTTTTTTTAGCATTCTCTAACGCAACTTCTGCCACTCTTACTTCCTCACTTGAAGCGCCATCCAGCACTTGCTGATACTTTGCTTTCGCAGATGCCAAGGCTCCTTGCGCAGATAAAAGTGAGCCATAGGCCGAACCACTATCAAGTGTGGCTAAAATGCTGCCAGCATATACCTTATCACCAACTTGAACCTTTAAACCCCTTACTACCCCGGAGCTATTGAAACTCAAACTCAAATCCGTATTGCTCGTTATATCGCCAGTAGCAAGAACTGTGGATTCCAAATCCTGCAATTTTACCTCCCCCACAGAAACATTATTATCTACTTTTGGCTTCGCTACGATAAATATAACAAGAGCTACGATAATTAACACCGCGTAAAAACGCTTTTTTTTATACCATTTTTTTATAAATAATTTTATTTTTTCCTGCATTGGCGCGACCGACCGGATTTGAACCGGCAACCTCCCGCGTGACAGGCGGGTGCTCTAACCAGTTGAGCTACGGTCGCATTTAAAGAAAATTCATAAACTTTACAAATTTTCTGGTGTCGGCGACAGGGATTGAACCTGTGACCTGAGGCTTATGAGTCCTCCGCTCTACCAACTGAGCTACGCCGACATACTCAGTAGGATAACATATTTTCATTTTTTTTCAACTTAAAATTTAACTAGTTTCACTTTTTGCATTTTATTAAGTAGCATATCAGTTTCTACCTGTTGCAATCTTTTCAAGGAACGAAACTGAAATAAAAGTACTATGTACGCCAATATAGTCATAAGATGGCTTATCCAGTTTATAAAATAAAACGAACCTGAGTGAAATGTAAGATTAAGCTCCGCAAGAATAGAAATAATCAAAAAAACAAAAAAATTATAAATTATTTCTTTATATACTTTATACCGATAGTAATAGAGGATACCTGAAATTAAAAATAAAATCATTATTATATACTCGTTTATAGTTTTAAGATGGCTTGGTCCACTAATCGTGGCCTGAACAGGGATATCTGTTCCCCAAAAAATAGCGAAGGAGTATAAACCAAGAATAAAAAAGGAAACAATAGCGATTGCTACTCCTATTCGCGTTTTGATTTTACCTACTTTTTTTGTAAGAAAGAAACCAAATATAAGGTTGAACACAAAAATAAAGCGAGCAGCGAACCAAAACAATTCAGAGGTATTAACACTTGGAAATATCACAGTAGTGGGCATCCCCCCGTAAGCTAGGGCGTGTAAGATATCAAAAGCTGCTGACAAAATAAAACCACAGCCAATAATAATCTCATTTAGCAATCCTGACTGACGAAAAAGTTTAAAACACTGTAAACCTAAAAACAACGATATGGCCGCCACGACAGACTGAGATATTGTATGAAAGGTAAGATAAAGAGTACCAAACCCAAAATCTTTAATATTTGGATTTATTAGAGCGACACCATCAACAATTGCCACTATAAAAACAAAAAAAATAAGTAGTCTTTTAGACACATCACTATTATAGCACACTGATTAAAGAGCGTTTTTAGTTGGATCTTGCGGGATATGCGAACAAATTTACAAACACAGCGGAGGTGGTGAGATTCGAACTCACGATACCTTTCGGTATGCTACCTTTCCAAGGTAGTGGAATAAACCGCTATCCGACACCTCCGCTGTATTTACAAACCACTTATTAAATTATTAAACTTAATACCTCTCTTGTAGCTCTTTATTTCAAACTCTCTTCTGTATGCTTCCGACTTACTTTCATACTTTTCTATTAGAAAGCGCTTTCCAAGTCAATAGTCTATCCGGCACTAGACCGCTATGCGACGCCTCCGTTCAACGCATATTACTTTAATTTTAAGGTTAAATCAATTACAAAATAGGCTGAAGTAAGCGCACGATCACTACAAGCAGGCGATCTAGAAAATACACACGTAAAGGATTTTTAAGTTCCACCGTTTTAGCCTTCCAACCATCTACAATTTTAGTGATGTCAGCGATCATTTTTTCATCATTAAGAAAAACGCCGACTTCAGTATTGAAGTCAAAGGACAGAGCATCCAAGTTGGCCGAGCCTAAAAGCGCTAATGATTCATCTACAAGGAGCAACTTGGCGTGATTCATATGTGGCAAGAGATAAAACACAACACCATATTCCTTTAATATATTTATATACCTCCGATTGGCCCGAGAGAGGAAAGCGCTGTCCGTTTTTATCGGTATCATCACCTCTATTTTCACCCCACGATCCACGGATTCCCGAAGGAGCTCTATCAACCACTTACTCGGCGTAAAGTAGGGCGTCACTAAAATAACTCTCTTCTTTGCGCCAGAAATCGCCTCAGTATACGCGTGCTGTAAACGCGGTTTTCGCAGATATGGGATGTGCTCAAAAAGCCAAATTCGTGTCCGACCTAAAATCGCTTTTCTTTTATGAATACTTTCTCCTGAATCTTTCCCTCCGCACAATTTATAAATTCTAAAAAATGAACCAGTGAGAGAATTTACAATAGGCCCTTCTAGACGCACCAATAGATCATCCCACATCCTAGCCGATTTATGGATATTCACTCCGCCTAAAAAACCGATTGTTTCATCTACTATCACTACTTTGTGATGCAACCTCCTGAAAAATTTCCTAAAAAATAAAAGTTCTGCTCCGGATAAGCGCAATTTCTTTTGCGCCTCCCCTGATAAACCAAAACTGCCGAACCAATCAAGCACTATCTTCACTTTCACTCCATTTTTAGCTTTAAAAGATAGTAAATCAATAAAATCATTTGCTTGTTTAGTGTCGTCCACAAAAATATACATCTCAAAATAAATAGACTCTTTCGCAGAGTGCATCGCTTTATAGAGCCCGTCCCACGCTGATTGTGAGGTTGTATAAAATAGATATTTCATCTATTTTATTATACACTATTTTCCCATTCCCCGGAGAATTTTAATTCTCGCCTCAATTGGCGGATGAGTTGAAAATAAATTTGATATTTTCCTGACTCCATATGGATTGGCGATAAATAAATGCGCGGTGGCGTTGTTGGCAGTTTGCATTGGGCGAGTGTAGGCGGATATTTTTTGCAAAGCATTGGCGAGGCCGTCTGGATAACGAGTAAGCAATGCGCCGGATGAATCTGCCAGATACTCGCGTTTGCGCGAGATTGCCAGCTGCACCAAGGTGGCAAAAATCGGCGCGAGAATTGCAAGCACGATGCCAACTATCGCTAAAATATTTCCTCCATTATTATCTCTATCGCGATTGCCCGCAAATAACCTGCCACGTAAAAAAATATGCGAAAGGATAGAAATAAAACCAGCGAGCACCACCGCCACTGTAGAAACCAAAATATCTTTATTCCCGATATGAGAGAGCTCGTGCGCCAGCACCCCTTCTAATTCATTCTTGTCCATTATTTGGAGAAGCCCCGTCGTCACCGCTATGGCCGAATGTTCCTTGTTGCGACCGGTAGCAAAAGCATTTGGCGCCGGGTCATTGATGATATATACTTTCGGCTTCGGCAGACCTGCCGTAATTGCTAAATTCTCCACTATTCGGTGAAGCTCTAAATACTGAGTGGGATCGGCGGGAACAGCGCGAGAGAGCGAAAGCGCTATTTTATCCGAATTCCAATAGCTCACAATATTCATCACCACACTAAAAACAACCGCGCCATAGAGAATGTAAGGCGCATTGTAAACATAAGAAAAAATATACCCGAGTCCGATAATCAGGATAAAAAATGAAGCCATCAATACCCATGTCCGCCTCGTATTCTTTGATTGCTCCGTATAAATCGTCGCCATTCCCCTATTCTATCACAATCGGAATGAGGATAGATTTATCGTGTTCTGGCAGACCAGAAGGATTATCATTATGTATTTCTATATATGCAGGACCTTTTGGCAGTACAGTGAAATCAATATTTCCTTCAAAGTCCACCGGCCCCGAGGTCATCCATTCTGACTTTGCTATGCCGTTACCAGCTTTTAGCAACTTCTTATTGGCATCTAGTACACTCACTAAAATATTAGCTTCAAAGAAATATCCGCCTTTTATTGTTCCTCGGTAAGAAAGAATTCCATGTACTATGGTGTCTGGAAAAATAGAAAAGTCTAGTAGGTCTTCTTTATTGCCTAGGATCTTACTGGTTTCTTTTAAAGCAGGTGTATTATTCCCAATAGGTAATTCTACTTTTTTATTTTGAAACTCTGGAAAATATTTATTTTTATCTTGGAGCATTATCTTTATGGCAATAATCATCAAGATAATGAGGATAAAAAGAAGTGCGGTATTTAATTTTGAACCAAAAAACCAATATTTATTTTGCATATATTAATCACTTCCAGTGTCCGGTTCAAAACCTTGCGGACCCATAAAATAAGAATAATCACTCTTTGCCCCGTGAATAATAACAGTATCAGAATTTAGTGAAAAGGTAGCTTCGTGGTCGGCTGCAACAGGAACCTTGTAAATTTTTCCTGTGGTTTGATCAAGGGCATAATACATTTGACAATTACTACCACAACCAATTTCCACTAACCTAAAATGACCATTAAAATTAGCTGGTTGAGAAAATTCTTGGGTAAATTGTGTTTTGTACTGTTGCGCATATGGAGACGACATATCTAAACTAATGGAAGGATGACCTTGTGGCTGATAATCTGGTCCATTTGGGTTGAGGTTCGTTTGCGTAAAACCACTCGGGATTGGTATATTAGCAATCCCATCCTCCGGAGCTTTTGCCTCCTCGGTGCGGAAGAGAAAATATCCAAGTACCAGCACCAGTATTATTAGAAAAACTATTATGATTTTATTGTTTTTGTTTTGCATATGATTTTAATTTATCCAGAACGGTGCATCAGAAAAATCAGCAACACCACTTGTAGGAAATGCGACTGTGACTTTATACCATCCCGGAGTTACTACAGTTGGAAGCATCAGTGTTTCATTTCCATCATTAGACATATAATAAGGTGCTGTAGTAATATATGGTCCGCCTGAGGCAAGAGCAATACCCATATAACCAACTTCAGCTAAGGGTATATTACAAGAATCCCAGGTTATATTTACTGGCTGACCAGCAGAGAAAGATTCACTACTACCATTTGGATATATTATGCGAACACTAGGATTTGGGGTTGAACAACCTGATGTAGATGAGAGTATAAACTGTCCGTAAGAGATACCTGTACTGTTTTGAGCAGCAAAGCGGTAAAAATACGATGTCTGTGGTACTAAACTATTAAGAGTATCAGTAACGGTTTGGGAAGAAAGCGTTGAAATTAAGCGCATGGTTTGAGCTATAAATGACGGATTCCAATATTCAAACCAATACTCAAGATTTGGAATTGGCGAGCTATAAGATCCCAAAAAGTTTATACTGGTATTACTAACAGTGGTAGGTCCAAGCGTAGAAACATTTGGTATTGCTGGAAATACTCCATCCCCATAGCCAGGAGGAACAACCACAGCAGAAGCAGCGGCTCTTTCTATCCACGGGGCATTAGGGGTAACTTGTGTCCAGTTTAATCCATCTGCTGATTGCCAAAAATCATGCTCGGCAAACACAGGGAGTGACCACAGATCTTTAGCTCCACTAATAAGATATATTCTATTATTCATAACAACAGAGGAATGTTCCTCACGCGGGCCCCACGGAGCAGACAAGGTTATTGGATTCCAAGTAACTCCCCCGTCTGAAGAACTCCAAACATCCCCATACACATTTGTCGTAAATTGGGACGGACTCCACCAAAATCCAAGACCTGCTGTCGGGGTAAAATAAAAGTCAAAAAAATCAGAAGGGTCGGTAACTTTTACCCCTCCAAAAACGTAAATTTTACCATTCAAAGTTAAAGCTCCATGATTAGCTCTTTCTCCCCATGGTGCATTCGCATTTACAGTATTCCAAGTTATTCCATCCGTAGAAGAAATAACATCATTTACGTAACCATATCCATTTACTTGTCTAAACCCTCCAACAACAAAAAGTTTATTTTGGTAAACAAAAGCTTGATGCCCAGCTCTTTTAAGTAGTGGATCACCAGAAGTAATTTGCTGCCAATCAGCACCGTCGGAAGATTTCCAAACATCATCCAAAACATTTCCAGTACAATCTACTCCGCCAATTAAATAGATTTCGTTTTGAAATACAGTCAAAGTGAAACTTGCTCTGCCTGGAAATGGTGTGTCTGTAAAGACTGAGGACCAGTTTCTACCCCCATCTACTGAAGACCAAATCTCATTACTACATACATTTCCTGTCCAGCCACCAATTAACCAAATTTTATTATTAAAATAGACTGTACTAAAAGATACCCTTGTCTTCCAGGGTCCTGGATTAGAACCATCATAAGAGGCAGAAGCAGGTGGCAACATCTGTCCATTCGTGAGATCCCAGACATCGTTGTTATAAGCAACACCATACGTACTAGGACTACCGTAAAATCTGTCTGTTACGCCACCCATATATATTATTCTAGGACGAAGATTTTGTGTGGCAGCAATACCTTTTGGTAACCCTATTGATTCTATTTTCTTATCAACTGGAAGAGTAGAGTTACCGGACAAGTTTGAAGATACACTAGTATTTGTCACATTTAATGTTTCACTATTTTTTGCTGGAATCTTTTTAATTTTATCTTTTGCAGATGTTTGCATAGTTTTTATCTGTTGTAAAATATCGGACGAAACTGATGTATCTTTTTTGCTAGAAACATAAGCAAATATTGGGGCAGATATTTTACTCTGTGCCACCGGATTTTCTTGTGCACTCAAAGTCAAAGTACTATTAGTATTTAAAACTTGTGCTGATTGATCTTTAGTATGAATAGTATTTTTAATAACTACATATCCAAAACCAACAACAACTAGGACGATAAGTAAGGTTGCAATTTGCGAGAAGTTTTTGTTTTTATTCATAGATAATTTTACTATTAATAAT
>JAHFNF010000033.1 GCA_023267515.1 Candidatus Nomurabacteria bacterium
TCAAAAAAAAATAAATGGCTGATGGTGGGTGGAGCGCTCCTTTTAATCATCGCGACAGTGATACTCTTTTCACTCACAAACTTCAAAAAGAAAATATCTACCGTGGAACCGACCGCTCAATTTACCCCTATAATCTTTACCGACAAAAGCCAATTTATAGATATCAGTGGACTTTCCAAAGAGCAAATCATTCAAACGATAAAAAATGAGGTGGCAAACACCAATATTAAGCCGGGGGGGATTGAAGGCATATACCTCACCTTGGACAATCAAGTAGTGGGTTTTAAACAATTTATGGAATTAATAAATAGCAGCATCCCGCCAGAAGTACTAACTTACACCAATGATAACTTTATGCTCGGAGCTTGGAATGGAGAAACCAAATCGCTATTTATCTTGATGCAGGTAAACTCTTTCACTGATGTTTTCCCAGGGATGAAAAACTGGGAGAATAAAATGTGGAGCGATCTGCACAATTTATTTGGAATGGAAGTAAATGCGGATACCGGCTACCTCCTCACCAAAGATTTTGAAGACACTGTAGTCTACAATAAAAACGCTCGCGCGCTGTATGATAACTTGGGCAAGACCGTCTTGGAATACGTATTCGCAGATGAGACCTCCATCGTAGTCATCGCAAACGATAGCGCGGTAAACGAAATAATGCTCCGCCTCTCTGCCTCAAAGGTAAAATAGTCACCTAAAAATTAGTTGCTAGAAAGATTTAAAATGTTATCATTCTGGCATGGCACTGGATAAGAAAAAACTAAAAGAAAAGTTGGAAAAAGAGCGAGACGTACTACTAGGAGAGCTCCGCGACATCGGCAAGTTAAACCCAGAGACCGGGGAATGGGAAGCAGTGCCTGAAGCGATTGATTTTCCAGAGGCAGACTCAAATAGCGCCGCAGACCGCTTTGAAGACTACGAAAGTAGAAGTTCAATGCTCAAAGACTTGGAGATAAGACTCAAAAACATCCTTTCCGCCTTAAAAAGAATGGATAAAGTATCATTCGGTAAATGCGAGATTTGTAAAAAAGATATTGAAGTTTCTAGGATGGAAGCAAACCCAGCCGCCCGCACTTGTAAAGAACATATAAACGAAGAAGTCTAAAAATAAATGAGCTTCGCCAGAGTTTATTCCGCCCAAATAAACCTCCTTTCCGGCAACATTGTAACGATTGAAGTGGATACTTCGCGCGGATTGAACGCTTTTACTATCGTAGGGCTACCAGATAAAGCGGTGGACGAATCTCGTGATCGCGTCGGCTCCGCACTCAAAAACTCCGGCTACGAATCACCAAAAAGTAAAAACCAAAAGACAGTGGTCTCCCTCGCACCAGCGGACCTCAAAAAAGAGGGGCCGTTTTTTGATCTCGGTATCGCGCTCGCTTATATGCTCGCCTCGGGAGAGGTAAAATTCAATCCGGATAAAAAAATATTTCTTGGGGAATTATCGCTCAACGGTGAACTGCAAAGCATTCGTGGGTCCTTGCCATTAGTCCAAGAGGCAAGGCGTAAAGGATATGAAGAAATTTACTTGCCAAAAGAAAATGCGGTAGAGGCGGCATTAGTGGAGGGAATAAAAATATTTGGAGCAAATAGTTTGAAAGAAGTAATTGAACATATAAACGAGATGAAAGAAAATGAAAAAAATGCAAAAAAAATGCAAAACAAAATATCGGTTCAACCAAAAACAGAAATAATATACGAATACGAAACAAAAAATACAGACTTTGCTGACATCCGCGGACAAGAAGGCGCGAAGCGGGGCTTGGAAATCGCCGCCGCTGGCGGGCACAATATCGCAATGTCCGGACCGCCAGGCACTGGAAAAACAATGCTCGCTCGCGCCTTCTCTGGTCTATTGCCAGAACTTTCAGCAGCAGAGGTCTTAGAAATTACTGGCATTCACTCAGTGGTCGGCGCAAATCGCGGAGAATTAGTAACTATCGCTCCTTTTCGCGCGCCTCATCATACTTCATCTTACGTTTCAATTATCGGCGGGGGCACCATACCAAAACCTGGTGAAGTGACCCTCGCTCACCGCGGAGTATTATTTTTAGACGAGTTCCCAGAATTTGAAAAAAGGGTCATTGAATCTCTGCGCCAGCCGCTGGAAGACAATATCGTTTCCATTTCCCGAGCTCGCGGCACGGCTATTTTCCCCTCAAACTTTATATTAGTCGCCGCGATGAATCCCTGCCCGTGCGGAAACCTAGGCTCTAAAATAAAACAATGTATCTGCCGGCCAGCAGACTTGGACCGTTATAAACGAAAATTATCCGGGCCAATAATAGATCGTATTGATCTTTGGATTACAGTCGGGAATGTAGATTATAAAAAATTGGGCGAAAAGGGGGAAGGGGAAGAAAGTAAAAAAATAAAAGCGCGGGTAAAAAAAGCGCGTGAAATACAAAAATCTAGATTTAAAAAATGGGATAGAAATATAACTTCCAACAGCGAGATGAATGTAAAAGATCTAACTAATATAATAAAACTAGACCCAGAGGTGAGAAATTTACTGGAAGAATCATCTCAGCGTCTTGCCCTCTCCGCTCGCGCCTACCACCGAGTCATAAAAATAGCCCGCACGATTGCGGACTTGGAAAACTCGGGGGAGATTGAAAAAAATCACATTTTGGAAGCTATCCAATATCGGCCAAAGGTAAGTATCTAGGAGGGTTTGAACCTTTTTGTTTCTTCAAATTTTCCAGCTCTCAAAAAATTAATCAATCGGTTGATAATAATGGTGTTAGCTTTAATCTTGCCTCTTAGCGCTCTGGAACCGTGCCCACCACGTAAAAAATCTTGAGCTTTTTGTTCATTGGTATACCGGGCGGACAATAATGCTTGGTGATCTTTAACGACTGCTTGAAATAATATATTTTCAGGCAAATCTTTAATCATTGTCGGTTTTTCTTGATTCAATAATTCTTTAGCGGCAAGAAACTGCCGTTGTAATTTTAACTGTTCGGGCGCCAGCCCTTGGATGTTGAAACGGATAATATTTATTTGCGAATCTTCATAATTCTCTCCTAAATGCATACTTATCAAGTTGCTGATTTTGGGTCTAAAAAAATTATGATTGCCTACGTTATGCTCTGGATCAAGAAAAAATAAATTTGCTCCTTTTTCTGACTTTTCGCCGAGGAAAGTGTGTGGATGTAAAGTCTTTTGGCTTTTTTGTCCTACTAACCAAGTATACTCATATAGCTTTCCTGACTCAAAAACACTTTTAGAAAGAGAGACAAGCTCTTGGTGCTGACCGCGGGAAAGAAATTTCTCTCTCATCTTGTCCACAGATGGTGATGCTGGTTCTGTATCATTTACTTCCCAGCTTTTTATCTTGCTAAGATTCGGGAAATTATCCCGCAGGTCGGGGATAATATTATCGGTTAATTTTTCTAGCTTTTCTCGGAAAATCATAATATTGAGAGCTCATTTTCTATCACCCTAAAAACATTATACCTTTTTAGAAGATATTTATCACAAAATTAAATTTTAGATATTTTATATTTTCCAAGACCCGTCTGCCCCTGGATTTTTTGCGCCAATAACTTCAAAGTGAATATGCGGACCCGTAGAATTTCCGGTAGAACCCACATAACCAATAATGTCTCCTTGATTTACAAATGCGCCGACGCTAGTAGCAACTTTTACCATATGACCATACAATGTCGCTGTGCCATTCTTATGCTGAACCTTAACAAAATTTCCATAACCTCCACCACATCTTTTTTTACCTACAACACAACCTGTCTTAACAGCGACTACTGTACCAGATGCTGATGCATAAATATTCGTACCTGTTGGAGCTCCTTCGTCTATCCCTCGATGTCCTGGACCGTGAAGTCCTTGAGTTTTATGCCCAGTCGGCACCGGATTTATAAAGAACCCGGCAAGGTTTTTAATGAAATGAGTAGCATAGTAATTTTCGTCTTTCTTTTGTACTGTTCCAAGGTTCGGAGCAGGCTTATCACCACCTTCATCTGCCATAACTCCGTCTGGAATAAGAAGTTTATCGCCAATGACAAGTGTTACATTTTCAGATATGCTGTTTGCAAAAGCAATATCACTGAGATCAACTTTGTATGTCTTAGCAATAGCCGGTAAAGTATCACCTTTTTTTATTGTGTACTCCACCCCAGAGGAAGCCGGAATAACCAAAACGTCTCCGATTTGAGCTTTTTCTCCTTTTTTCATATCGTTAGCGGACCAAATTGTGTCAGGGGTGACGCCAAACATCTCGGCAATAATACTGATAGTATCCCCGGACTTAACCACATAGATACTTATTTGATCAGCGGTGGAATCAGCATCATCTGCATTGACCCCCATCGTGCTCGTAGCCGGGAGCAGAGCGTTTTCGGAAACTATGTTCACATTTTCATTTTCGTCTATCGCATTAGTGCCTTTTTGATCCTGTCCGACTACATTCTGAGAAATAGAGGGGGTAAGTAAATCCATATTTTGAGAATTGTCTTCGCTTACTATGGGGAGGGTATCGGCAGATACCGATTCTGGACTAAATAGTACGGAAAATAAACTGGCCTCCGCTCCGAAAGGCATAAAGACAACCCCGACCAAGAGGAAAAGGGTAAAAAATGAGGCGAAAATTTTAAATTTAGGTTTTATATTACTAACTAGGTATCGCGAGAATGACCTTTTTCGCCTTTAAAAATAAGGCGGATTGGTTACAGGACGACCAAATTGTACTGCAAAACTAAGGTTTCTTGCGAAGGTTACTAACTTTCAGGGTTTCGGCGCCACTCTTTCGTTCATCTGCTCGGTATTTAATAAGGGTAGCATTTTGGGAGGTAGAGTCAACAGGGCTGTGGAAAACTCCTGGATATCTTCCGCTTGACAATAATTAGAAAAATTCTATAATAAAAGGGATTTTAAGCAAAAATTAGGGTTTAAAAACTAAAAGCTTTATAATAAAACGATGCCAAAGGGCCCAGAAACAAGAATAACTACAAAAGAGAGCAATAATCCTACTTTTGAGGTTTTGGTAAACCGCAAAAAGATAAAAATAGGTGTAAAAAGCCTCCTTTATACGGGTGATGTAAAGTACCAAATTGCTAACTATTTTCCACCGACAGCCACAAAAGAAGGAAGATATAAAGCAGTGGGTATAGATGATCCTAAAAAGATTTTTTGGGTTACCCCTACGACTTTCCAACAAAAGATTGATAAGGGTTACGTAACTTTAATAATATCTGAGGCTGAGGACATAAAAAAGTTCGCTGCCCAGGAAGCCTTAGAAAAAGAGTTGGGGGTTATCTTTAAAGGCAGGAAAATACTAAATAAAGAAAACTTTATAAACTATACAGTTGATAAAGTTCCAGGAAAAGAAAGTGGTAAATACGTGCTAACTCCTGAAGGACAAGGGGAAACAGTTGAAATAACGGAAGAAGAGCTGGCTAATAAGCTAAGCCGAAAGGAAATGGTAATAATACTTACCCAAGAGGAAGCAGAGGAGTTTGAAAGAAAGAACGATTACAGAGGAACAAAAGAAAAAAACAAAAAAACTACTGAAATAAAAGAGCAGACAGCAGAAGAAATTGAAAAAAGAATCGCTCTACTCACCCAAGAAATCCCAAATCAAAAGCTAGAAGAGCTCGCCGAATGGGAAGAATATTATAGACGACAACTAAATTCAAAAACAAAGGAGTTTGTGGAGCGAGCAAAGAAACAGTTGGAAGTAGTAAAAGAATTAAAAAAACTCCAAGAGGATTTAAAAAATAAAAAGAGCACGACAAAACCGGCAGCGCTAGAAAAAGAATACGCGCAAATCCAAAACTCTGCTTCAAATAAAAGATTCGGCCGCCGACTTTTGGCCGGAGTCACCTCACTCGGCACCGGTATCGCTTTCTTGGAAATCTCTGGACACTCTATGGATATGCATAAAGGAGAAACTGCCCCAGGCACCCAAAAACCAGCTGTCGGCCACGAAAGTGAAAAACCTGAAACTCACACACCGTCCGCTGATGCAATCGTGCATAAAGGAGAAGGTATTGAAAATGCGTTTATCAGGCAGATTGAACACAACGACACCTTGGCCAAAAGCCTGGGCTGGGATGGAAAAGAAAACTTGCATCACTTTGCCGGACGCGAAGCGCACCTCTTGGCGACTAAAGAGGGGTATGTGGATAATTCTGGACACGAAATACGAGTAAGCGAAGCGGATAAAGTCGCTTACGAAATAAAACAAGAAAACGGAAAAATCATAGTGGACGAAAAAACAATAACGGGGGACACCGTTGAGACACATCACGAAGGTGACAAGTTTGAGGAGCAAAAAGAAAAATACGAATATAAATACGACAGGACTGCGCACGTGAGTGGACACGAAGTGCAGGCGGTGAAACCAGAAATGCCGGGAGGGGGACAAGAACACGAAGTGCAAGCGGTAAAGCCAGAGATGGAGACTGAGGCAGCAAAAGCCCCAGGTTATAGCTTCATTACAGATAATGACAAGTATATGCAAGATTATTCTCAAACTATTATTCCGGGAGAACACACCCCAGACCACCCCGGAGAAATACCTCCGACTGACAACCACCAAGTACAACCAGAAAAACCGGACCTTAATAATAATACTCACACTGGACCAAGCGGGGAAGAAAAAATAAATGCATTAAATATGCCCGAGGTGAATCATTATCACCTTTCAGTAGATGAAATGAAGAAAGTAGATAATGTTTTCAACAATAATATTGATAAACTATTCCCAAAAACCTTGGACGGGTCAAGTACGGTAAAAGGCTTGCCAGCCGACTTTTTCCAGAATTTGAAAACCGAAGATGCCAAGCCCGCTTGGCACGACACAGTGGATAAAATCCACAGCCAATTTGAAAATATTCAAAAAGTGACCGGTCTAAAACCAGGGAGTGTAGGTGTAGGGCTTGTGCAGCGCCCTGAAACCAGTCTGGAATACATCCACCGCGCCCTAGAAAGAGCCGCCGCTAGTGGAGATTTAAATAAATTGAAATTATAAAATAGTGGTATAATAAATATATGGCAACAATAAAACAAACTTTGATAGATTTATTCAAACTAGACCAAATGGAGCCGGAAAAAGCGGAGAAGATGACCGAGCGCCTCGCCGGCCTCGTCTTCCAAGCGGTGCTGATGCGCGCTTTGCCGATGCTCTCTCCGGCAGATCTAGAAGAATACGAAAAAATAGTGGACAGTAAGATGGGTCCAGAGGCTTTATTCACTTATCTTGCTGAAAAAGTGCCCGGATTTGAAAATATGGTTGCCGAAGAGGCAGAAATTCTCCGCCGGGAGTTTTCCGGAGAGCTGGAAGCCCTCCAATCTTAAATCTACTCACCCCGACAGGGATAACTGTGTTATAGTGGGCAGATGGATCAGCATTTTGACCATTTAAACGGCCTAAATAGGTTTCAAAAAGAAGCGGCACTGCATATGAACGGGCCGATGCTAATCGTGGCCGGCGCGGGAGCTGGAAAAACCAAGACCATCACTCAC
>JAHFNF010000064.1 GCA_023267515.1 Candidatus Nomurabacteria bacterium
AGTTCATAAAGTTCTTTCTGAATCCTTGAATCAATGGTTAAGGTCAGGTCGTTTCCTCGCTTTGGAGCGTTTACAATATTTTCTGAGAAGATATTACCTCGTGCATCTGTCTCCACAATTTTTGTGCCATTCGTGCCCTGTAAAGTACTATCGTATTCTTTCTCAATACCGTCCTTACCCACAAATTTTTCCTGCCAGTAATTGCCAGACTTGTCCTGCGCCGGATAGGAAACATATCCTAAAATATGTGAAAATCCATTTGGCATATACGCTCGAATTGAGAAATCTGTATTTGCTTCATCTTTTTTATTCCAGCCCAGCTCCTTCTTATTACGATCGTAAATGATACCTCTTTCCGCGAACAAAATATGCTTATTTAAGGTATTATTCTCACTCCTTTCTAAGTAGGCCTGACCCTTTTTTATTTGTAAAAATCCAAGTTTACCTAAAAAAACAACGAAAACAGCTAGGAAAAGGAACCCGAGAAAATATATCGCTTTTTTTGAAACTGGCCTTTCAATGCGACCTTCAAATTGTTGAAGGTCAAAATTTTGAATATTTTCAGAATCCAAAAAAATCTCATCCGGTGCTATGTATGAATTTGCTTTCTTTAATCTATTCATAACTTATTGATAAAATTTTAATTTCTTTTTTAAAAGCTCCAATAGTAGGATCACTATTAACGCAATAATAGCTGAAACAAAAAGAAAACCGTAAAATTTCTGTTCTTTAACTCCATAGAGCAGATCCGAAAGTAAGAAAATACCGACCGCCTCATAAAAAAATGAAAAAGAAAAAAAAGCCCACAGTGCCACAAGTACTGAAATCCAAAATGGTAAAAAAAGCACGGAAAATGCGAGTATTATGGACGCTAGAATTCGTAGATTCACAAGCCTATATTACACTTTTTAGACCAAAAAACAAATAAGCCTTACTAAAAAATCCTGAGCCAAACAAAGCGGAGCATTAAGAACACCAATATAGTCAGACAGACGTAAAACAATAGCTGGCTGCTAAAAATATCCAGAAGGAGACTCACAAGGAAAAGCAAAATATATCGTATTGGTTTTTCAATTCTGCTTTTAGTCTCAGTAATACTTGGTTTTTGATTAGTTTCATTTACCGCAGTAATCTCCTTTTTTAAGCTTTCTTTTTTCGTTTTTAGTGTTTCGCTATAACCTTGTCTAAATGTCTCAATCTTATTCGCGAGCCAAATTATAGGTTTAGAGATAAATTCAGGAGTTTTTTCTTTTATTATGTTTGAGATGTTAGTAATCTGGCTTCCCGCCTCTGCTTCTGTGCCAGCCTGCGCAAAAACCACTCGTCCACTTCCTAGGAGAATAAAAAACAATAACGTATAAATAATTATTTTTTTTGACATTTATTAAATGCCTTCTTCTTTTAATTTCTCAATAAGTTCGCGGGACTTTTTGGATATTTTGCTAGGGAGTTTTATATTGAGCTTGATAAGTAGATCTCCGCGCTTCTCTTTTGAGATGGGCACGCCATAGCCCTTGATTCTCAGGATTTCACCTAGTGATACTCCTTCCGGCACTTTGATTTTTATTTCTCCATCCAAGGTTTGAATCGGGTATTCTGCGCCAAGTAGCGCGTCGGAAAGCCTTAGATTAAATGGCATTACTAGATCATGCCCGTCGCGCTTGAATATCGGATGCGTGGCAACATTAATTTTTATGTATAAATCCCCAGCTCCCCCTTTCGTAATTGCCTCCCCTAGCCCTGTCATCCTTATCATCTCCCCATCACGAATACCAGCAGGTATTACCACTTTTATTTCCTCTTCTTTTCTTATCACACCAGCGCCGCGGCACTTTTCACATTTTTCCGTCGGCACTTCACCCGTACCAAGACATTCCTCGCAAATTTTCACGCTTGAAACTGAACCGAGAAAGGATCTCTTTGTTTCGTGAATTTTTCCTTGGCCATTGCATTTCTTACACGTCCGCATTTTAGTTTCGGGTTTAGCGCCGGTACCATGACAAGTATCACAATTGGAAACCTTATTAATTAGAATTTTTCTTTCTACTCCAAAAATGGAGTCTGCAAAGGTTACCTCAATTTCAGTTGAAATGTCTCGTCCGCGCCTGGCTTGTTGTCGCCCGCCTCCTCCACCAAAAAAGTCAGAGAAAATATCGTTCAAATTTCCAAAATCAAATTCCACTCCACTTCCTTGTTGGAAGCCACTGAAATCAAATCCATCAAAGCCCTGTCCACTGCCATAAAATCCACCGGCGCCTGGCTGACCACCCCCGGCAAAAGAATGACCAAATTGGTCGTATTGGGCTCTTTTTTTGTCATCGGAAAGAGTCTGATAGGCTTCATTTATCTCTTTAAACTGCGCTTCGTCCCCTCCCTTTTTGTCAGGATGATATTTGTGAGCGAGCTTTCTAAAGGCTGACTTTATCTCCTCCCTTGAAGCCCCTTTATTTACTCCTAGTGTTTCATAGTAATCTTTTTTTGCCATATATACCGTATTATATCATAGGCTCGGCCTCTTTGGAAGATTTATTTATTGCTTCATTTTGTTTTTCCTCTACCGGATTATTTTCTTCTAGGTCTTCACTCTCCTCACTTCTAGGCTGTTCTTTTTTTTGTCTTTTCGCTTTGCTTTCAATAATAGCCTTCTCCTCAACACTTCGGATAATGGTGGCCTCCTCTTGAGCGATAAGTTTAGCGGCATCTTCCTTTGGAATAGAGTACTTTCTTCTTGATGCAGCAATTATTTCTTCACGAAAAGACGGATGAGTCGGCGGAAGCACTCTTAATGTTTCGGCTGAAAAAGGATCATAGGATTCTCCGTCAATTGTCATTTTTATGTAAAATTCAGTCACTGCTAGGTTGATCATATCTTTTACGTCAAAAAGAGGAGCGAACTCCGGCTTCAATTTTACCGCATCCTCTCCACCTACACGGAAAGTAATAATACTTCCAGTGTTTCCAAGTACTGCCTGATGCACTTTCGGTAAAATTTGACCAATATATTGATGAGCAAGTGTGAGATTCAGGGCATATTTTCGCGCCTCAGATAAAATATTTTCAAATGTTTGAGTGACAATATTTTGAAACTCATCCACGTATAAGTAAAAATCTACTCGGTCTTTCTCGGGTATTGCTGCACGCTCCATCCCTGCCTGCTTAATCTTAGTCAAAAACATTGAGCCAAAAAAAGAAGAGTTCTCCTCACCGATACGTCCTTTTGAGAGG
Source organism: Candidatus Nomurabacteria bacterium (assembly GCA_023267515.1). Lineage (GTDB taxonomy): Bacteria > Patescibacteriota > Minisyncoccia > Phycocordibacterales > UBA9973 > UBA9973. Next base: position 3,226 of record JAHFNF010000064.1, read on the forward strand.
TTTATAAAAACAAGCTTATGTTCGTTCATTAATGTGCTGATGTCTATTTT
>JAHFNF010000034.1 GCA_023267515.1 Candidatus Nomurabacteria bacterium
TTATTGCCGAACATAAAAAAGAGTCAGAAACAAAAAATGATAATGCTGGTTCAGCGGAAAATGACTCAAATATTACTAGCGAAGGCACCTCAGACAATAAAAGCGAAACTACTGGCCGAGACTCAGAAAAAAAGCCCGCTACCAGCGCACCCCAAACAGATATTTATTCGTCCAACATTTCAAACTCATCTGCTTCCGTGGAGCTTGAAAATCCAGAGGGTCTCCTTCGCACAGACCAAACTGCGACAGAAGAAATACCTAATAATAATATAAACCCTGAAATCCAGAGCCAAGAGGAGGACCCAGCCGGCTCACTCTGAGCAGCTGCCGCGGACAAATCCTCTGGTGAAATAGAATCTTCTGGTGAAGGAACCGTAGCTGACTGAGTGCTTGAAGCAGTTGATGCCGACACAGAAATTGGATAGGTTTTATGCCAATTAGACGCCGAATAATCATACACAACTTCCCAAGACGAAGTCATTAGCTTTAAGGAACTCTTATCAAAATAGTCAAAGCCTGTAATCCTAGGCGATAGGGTTAATTTATTTTTTGCTTGCAAAAAAGTATTTTTAGGCAAAACAAAAGTTTTTTGTCCGCTAACTAATGCCCAACCTGAAATATCTGTATCGTACGCTGAATTGTTCGTCAATTCTACAAAAAAATCTTTACTATCCCCTACTCGGGAGATTAAAATCGCTGCTGGTACAACTTTTATCGTGAATTCATCTGTGGCATCGGGAACCTTTGAATCAAAATCCTCGTAGAACTCCAAAGTCACGTTGTAATCCCCTGGATAAAAATAAGTATGCGTAAACTTTTCCGTATCGCCAGGTTTAGATACCCTTGAATCTCCGTCACCAAAATTCCAAAAATATTTTCCATATAAATATGATTTGCCTCTATGGTCTGTGGCACTACCCTCAAAGGCAGTGGGTACTCCTACCAAGGCCACCGTGTTCACTTTGATTTCTGTCTTGATTTTAAAATTTGAAACTTCTTTTGTAGAAATACCGGCAACTACCGGTGGACCTGAACCAGAACTACTACTTGTACTATTTACACTTGTATCGTCACTTTGAGTGGATTGATTTTCAGCATTTGGAGTAGGCCTTGCCGGAACCCAGGAACCACTGACTAATTGTAAGGAATTATTGTCCTCGGTTGCGCCTTGCGCGGAACTATAAGAAACCGAGGAGACAGGAGACAATTTATCGCCAGCGTTGATTTGCACAGTAGCGCCAGCATTTGGCAGTGAGTAACTACTAGTAAATAAGTTGCTAGTGCTTCCCCATTTTGCTGTGTAGCCAGATATATAAGAGCTCACTACTATCACCCCGTAGTCTCCAGCGTGTAGCACTGCCGAGCCGGCAAAATTATTTATCGCGTGATTAGAGGCAGAGTTGTTTATATAAAGTTTTAGGACTGAAAGATCTACATCTTCGGTACCAGAGTTTTTGACTTCCACCCAATCTATATCGGCACCTTTGAGGTCATACATTATCTCATTTATAGCGACGTCGGCCAGAGCAAAATGAAATCCTCCAAATAAAATAATCCCCGCAAACACATAAATTATTTTTTTAGGCATATGTGCTATAATAATAACATGGAAAAAATAGATTTTTTAGCAATTGGGGATATTACAACTGACGCTTTTATTAAAATCAAGGATGCCTATGTGCATTGCAAATTGGACACCGACGCCTGTGAGATCTGCCTTCGTTTTGGCGACAAAGTACCTTACGAATCAGTAGATGTTATAAGAGCTGTCGGCAATAGCCCAAATGCTTCCGTCTCGGCCGCGCGCTTGGGACTCCGTTCCGCTCTCATTGCTAATGTGGGTGACGATTTGAATGGACGCGAGTGCCTTGAATCTCTTAAGAAAGACAGCGTGAACGAAAGCTTTATTAAGGTTGAAAAGGGCCGGCCGACAAATTACCATTATGTGCTCTGGTACGAAGTAGAAAGAACTATTCTTATCAAACATGAGGAATTTGAATACGAAATACCAAATACTCTGCCTGAAATTGGTTGGATTTATTTGTCTTCACTCGCCGATCATTCCCTACCATTTCACCAGAAAATCGCCGAATGGCTCGCTCTACACCCTGAGACTAAGCTTGCTTTCCAACCGGGAACTTTTCAAATGAAATTGGGCACAGAAGCCCTAAAAGATATTTATGCCTGCACCGAAATATTTTTCTGCAACGTTGAGGAAGCTGAGAAAATCCTAAATATTCAAACAAAAGACATTAAGACTCTGTCCGCTGGATTGCACAAGCTAGGGCCGAAAATAATATCTATCAGTGATGGGCCAAATGGCGCCTACGCATCTGACGGGGAAAATATCTGGTTTACGCCTATGTACCCTGATACTGCCCCACCTATCGATCGCACCGGAGCGGGAGACGCCTTCTCTTCTACATTTACCGCCGCCATCGCTATGGGTAAGTCCATTGAAGAAGCCCTCGCCTGGGGGCCAATAAACTCTATGTCTGTCGTCCAATACGTCGGCGCGCAGAGGGGTTTACTCCCTACCGAAAAGCTGGTAGAGTTATTAAATAAAGCGCCAGAGAGTTATAAGGTAAAAAAAATATAGTAATGGAAAACACAAACGATTTAATGAGTTATAAAACAAATATCACAGGAAGACCCGGTAATCTAGAGAATCGTGAGATAACTGTTGAAAAGCTAAAACAATCTCTGGCTTTGGTTAATAGTGATATACGAAATATTGAAGCTGAAATGATAACATTAGAAACAGTTGGTAAGGAAAAATCTCAAAAAATGGAGGAGTTGAAAAAACAACTAGCCTTGAAGGAAAATGAATGGCAAAAAATTAATATGGATCTTATAGGATTTGATTATAAATCAGTTATGAAAAACTAATTAAAATTATATGGGAGAATCAGAGCATAAATTTATAAGGCAAGTTGTTGAGACTAGAGATGGAATTATTTTATCAGGACTTTATCAAAAACTTGGAGAGTTGGAAGATTTGAAGAAAAAACTTGGTATTAAGGAAGACGGTAAAATCCCCGAACTAATATTCACCAACCCAGATCAAGAAAAAGCTCGTAATGAAGACATTGATAAATATATAAAACTAGTAAAAAGAGCTCCAACTATTCGCCAGGAAATTAAAAACCTTGGCGGGGAGTTAAAGGTATCTGAAAATAAGGGTACTGCTAAATTTATAGGTTACGCAGATCTTAATTAACTTTTTCTCATTAGCACTCTTCTCACCGCTTCTTTTATTGATTCTTTCCCCATCCCATAATGCTCTACGAGCTCGTCTGGAGTGCCGGATTGGCCGAACTTATTCTGCACACCGATAAATTCTATTGGCACAGGATAATTTGCAGATAGCACTTCGGAAACAGCCGAGCCCATTCCCCCAGCTATCTGATGCTCCTCCACTGTCACTATCGCTTTACACTCTTTGGCAAGCGTAACAATTCCCTCTTTGTCTATCGGCTTGATAGTCGCTAGATTCATCACTTTTATTTTTTTTCCTTCACTTTCCAATTCTTTCGCTGCCAAAATAGCGCGATGAAGGAGGGCGCCTGTAGCAATAATGCCGACCTGTGCAAGCCCTGTATCAGGCATCCAGTAAACTTGCGACTTCCCTATTTCAAATGGCGTTTCTTCGGTAGTAATTATTGGCGTCTTTTCACGAGCTAAACGTAAATATGTCGGCATTTTTGTTTTAGCGATAGCCACTGTGGCTTTTTTTGCTTCAATTGCGTCACAAGGTGAGATGACATCCATATTTGGGATTACGCGGGTAATAGCAATATCTTCAATCGCTTGGTGAGTACCGCCGTCAGGGCCGACGGAAATACCAGCGTGCGAGCCAGCGATTTTTACAGGGCGATCATTGTAGCAAATAGTGGTGCGAATCTGCTCCCAATTTCTACCCGGGCTAAACATTGCATAAGAAGATATAAAAGGGATTTTGCCCATCGCCGCCATACCAGAAGCAACTCCGGCCAAATTCTGCTCGGCAACACCAATTTCCACAAAACGCTCTGGGAATTTCTCGGCAAATAAATTCATTTGCGTGCTTTCCGTCAAATCCGCGCAAAGCCCGACAATATTTTTATCCATTTCCCCTGCTGTCAAAAGCCCCTGCCCAAAACCTTTTCGTATCGGTACTTGTTCAACATCTTCGTTAAAAATCTTCGTATTTAATTTTAATTCCGGGTTTAACATATTATTGATGTTCGGATTGAATTTTCCCTCCGAGGGTTCGGAGTTCGGCAAGAGCGACTTTGCCTTGCTCGGCTTTTTTTATTTTATCTTCTGGTCCGGCGCCAGGTGGTGTGCCGTGCCAGCGGTAATCCCGCTCAAACTCTTTTACTCCCTTTCCAGGGATTGTATGCGCGATAATTACGCTCGGCTTTTCATATACCGCCTGTGCTTCTTCTACCGCTTCATTAAGTGCTTGGAAATCGTGCCCTGAGACTTCTATCACATGCCAATTAAAAGCCCGCCATTTATCGGCTAGCGGTTCAAGAGGCATTATATTTTCCGTGAAGCCATCTATCTGAATATTATTGCGGTCCACAATAGCAATTAGGTTTCGAAGCTTTTGTTTACCAGCGAGCATTATCGCCTCCCAAGTATTCCCTTCATCATGCTCCCCGTCAGACATAAAACAGTAAACATATTTTTCCGTACTCACTCCATTGTCTATTCTATCCGCCAATGCCATTCCGACAGCTTGGGAAAGCCCTGCGCCAAGAGGTCCAGAAGAATTTTCCAGCGAAGGTAAATACTCCCGATGTGGATGCCCTTGTAGATGAGTACCAAATTTACGCAAGGTTTTTAATTCCTCCATTCCAAAATAGCCGGCGTGTGCCATCGTAGCATATAGAAGCGGGCAAATGTGACCATTGGAAAGGACTACTCTATCTCTATCTGCCCAGGATGGATTTTTCGGATCGTGACGCAAAGCGTGAAAATAAAAAAGAGTAAAAATATCCGCCATACCCAAGGGGCCTGCCGTATGTCCGGATTTTGCTTCAATCAGAGATTCAATGATAGAGATACGAATATCATTCGCTCTTTTTTCCAATTCAAATATTTTTTCCGGAGTTAAATGCATTGTTTAATTATATCAAATTCTCAAAGTCCTTGATAGTTTCTTTTATGTCATTTGATCTAAAAATAGCTGAGCCAATAACAAGTCGGTCAACGCCCGCCTCAATAAGCCTTGGTGCGGTGCTAAAATCAACTGCTCCGTCTACTGAGATAATAATACCCGGAAACTTCTCTTTTAGAATCTTAATGTGAGCAAGATCGTGGGCATCAAATTCTTGCCCTTGAAAACCTACATTATCTATCCCCATACATTGGATAAAGTCTACATAATTTACGAATGGAAAAATTCTCTCAATGTTTGTTTGTGGGTTTATAGAGAGACCAAAATCTACGGCATCGTGAATATAGGGGTCTACTCCTTCTAAAAAATCCTTAAAACTCTCTAAATTTTCTTGCGCTTCAAGATGAAACACCACTCTTTTCGGCCCCAACTTCATATAAAAAGGAAAATTTTCCACCGCATCAGAGACCATCAAATCCAACTCAAAATCAATATCTTCCCAAAATGGCATCCCCTCTTGCTCCTCTAAAATAGCCTGCAAATGACTATCGTCTGAATACGGCCAGGTCTTATTGTTTATAAAATTTCCATCGCAAATATCAATCTGCACGATAGGCGCAATCCCTCGCACCAGCGCGATTTTGTCTTTTAAATCGTCATAAGTTTTTGCTAAAATTGCGGGTATTATTTCTATCATATTTTTAAACTAAATTTAATTTGGCTTTTTGTTTTTGAACCTCACTTATAAGCAAATCGTGAAAAACTCCATTTGAAGCGATAAAATAGGCATCGGGAAATTTCCACTTTTCCCCATTGAAAGTTGTTATCACTCCGCCTGCTTCTTGTACTAAGATGGTGCCGGCAGCATAATCATAGGTGCTCCATCCGAGCTGGATCGTGGCCTCGGTTGAACCTTTTGCAACATAGGCCAGATCAAGAGCGGTACATCCAAAGTATCTCATTTTGATAGCTCCTTGTTGGATATGATAGTAAAAATCCAAGAGAAATTTTTTATCCTCCTTGCTCTTGTTTCCCGAGGCAGTAATTATACTATGACTTTCATCATTTTTTGAGACAAAAATCCTGGACCCATTGCAATATGCTCCTTTACCTTTTTCCGCATAAAAAATAGTCTTAGTCGCTGGATTATATATCACACCTATCACAATCTCTCCCTTATTTTCCAGTGCAATCGACACCGAAAACAGAGGGATGCCATTGGCAAAATTCCTAGTGCCATCTATCGGGTCAATATGCCATACGTAGTCGTTTCCATTTTGAGTAAGGCCTGTTTCCTCACCTAGTATAGAGTGTTGAGGAAAGGCAGTAAGAATAATTTTTTTAATAATTTCCTCTGATTCCTTATCAGCGATAGTGACAATGCTTTTATCATCCTTAACCTCGTGAATTAGCTCAGTCTCAAAATGTTTTTCAACTATTTTGCCTGCCTCAAGTGCCGCCTGCATAGCCACTTCCAATTCTTTTGACTTATTTTCCATTATTTAATATTTAGCAATCCTTCTAATGTGCCGCTCATCACCGGAAAACTTTGTAGAAAGGAAAAGCTCCACTGCAAATTTTGCTTCATCCTCCGACACAAAACGGGCGCTAAGAGATAAAATATTCGCATCATTGTGGATGCGCGCTAATTTTATTATTTCGTAGGAATCATTACTTTCCCGCCCTTCAATATCAACCGCCATCTTTGGGAATACTGGTCCGTAAAAAAGCGCCGCGCGAGCGCCTTTTACTTTATTTGCGCACATTACTTCACCTTGTCCTGTCCCGCCAATGACCACTCCAAGACTTTCCTTATCAGCTACCACGCTTTCGGCAACTTTGGTAATATAATCTGGGTAATCATCGTTTGGAACTAAGGCAAAAGCTCCCTGGTCCTCTACCTCATACTCTAATTCACTCAAATACACTTTGAGTTTTTCTTTTAATTCAAATCCTGCATGATCACTCCCTATATAAACTTTCATTTTATGCATTGCCTGTTTTAATAACGTGATCAACGAGGGTATGCGTGTACCCCATCTCATTGTCATACCATCCCATCACTTTTACCAGGTTTCCTCCAATGACTCGCGTCATATCCAACTGAGCGACACAACCGTGCGACTCGCCTAAAATATCAGACGAGACAAGAG
>JAHFNF010000035.1 GCA_023267515.1 Candidatus Nomurabacteria bacterium
GAGCTTAATGTTTTCTTTCACCTTTATATAATAGCAAAATTTTTGTGCGCAGGGGGAGATTTGGCTACTACATAGCCAGGTACTTTTCGGCCTGTTAAAAACAGGCAACGAAAAGTCTTTCAAATCTCCATGCACAAAAAGCAGTTTTTGTGCGCAGGGGGAGATTTGAACTCCCATAGGATTGCTCCCGCTACCACCTCAAGGTAGTGCGTCTACCAGTTTCGCCACCTGCGCGCATTTTAGAGTATAGCAGATTTTATTCTGCTGTTTTAGTTTCTACCTCCGGCTCATAACCGAGCTCGGAAGAAGTGATGGAACGCATTTTTCGGCGCACATCTTTGATAGCTTTTGTACGAATATAATACAGTTTGCTTCGGCGGGCCTTGGCAATCTTTACCATTTCAATCTTATCAATCATTGGGGAAAAAATAGGGAAAATTCTCTCTACCCCCACGCCGGAGGCTACTTTGCGTACTGTAAAAGTCGCTCCCGCTTCACCACCGTGCTTCCTCGCCAAGACGATACCTTCAAAAGCCTGCAAGCGAAACTTGCCTTTCTCTTCTGGTATTTTAGACCAAACACGCACAGTATCCCCAGCTTTAAAATCAAGCTTTTTACGAGCTCCGATGTCCACTGGACTGAATTTCATTTTGTTTACTCCGCTCCCTACCATATATTGAAGGAGATTAGCACAAAACATTTAATTTGGCAATGTATCTTCTCGTCGCAAGCCACTCACGTCTATTCGTCTTAACTTCTCAAATAGCATCATTGATGCAATGCAAGCTATCCATAAAAAACCAAAAACTCCAAAAGAATTCTGCCCTTCGTTTCTAGTTATAAAAAAATTGAAAATAGTGTGAATGATAGTCGCTACGGCTAGCCCGCCGAATAAATAAAATTTTTGTTTAAGCCAGCCCTTGTAGAAAGAAAGGCCGAGAGCAATACCAACAAGGCCGGAAGAAATTGAGTGTAGAAGATTAGCGCCTAAAAATCGCAAACTAAGTGTGAGTAAGCTAATAACAGGCCCGGAGGCGGAAAGTGGATTAATTAAAAAAAGCGTGTTTTCAAACGCAGCAAAGCCGAGCGCGGCGGTGATAAAATAAATCGGGTAATCTACTGGATGCGAGATATGCTTGCTTGTGCGCAACACTGCTAGGTATACCACTCCATATTTAATGACCTCCTCTAAAAATGCCCAAATGGCTATCATATAGGGAACGTCTTGATAGCGATCCCTAGCGATTTGTTCAAAAGGCACAATCAAGATAACGGAGGCCATACCTAAAATAAATACTTGAAGAAGGAGACTTTTTGGTTTTTTGTGTTCAGAATCTTCTTGAAGCCAAAAAAATAGCCAGATGACAGCTGGAACCAGCCCACTTATAGTTGCAATAGCGACGATAGTGTTTTGACTCATTGTATATATGTTAGCACTTTTTTGCTAAAACTTTAAATCTTTTGGGGTAGGTGATTCTATCCGGACTATCTTCTTAGAAATATTTTTAAATTCAATACTACTAGCATGAAGAGCTAACCTCTTTACACTTTTTGGACAAAGTTTACTGGGAGCATATAATTTGTCGCAAACTACCGGGTGGTTCAAGAATTTCATATGCACTCGGATTTGATGCGTTCGGCCAGTTTTTGGCCGCACTTCCAACCACGTATATTTCTCACCCTCTATTTCTAACCTTTTTAAGACTTTGTACTCCGTTACCGCTTCGCGCAGTTTCCCACGTTTGCCCCGCATCGCGGTGCGCAAGCGCGGATCATTTTTAGAACGCCCAATTTCCGCATTTACAGTACCAAAGTCGTTTTTCACATACCCATAAACAAGAGCATTATAAACTTTTTTCACTTCCCTCTCGGCAAACTGACGTTTCAAGAGTTCATATGCTTTCTGCGTCTTCGCAAGCAAAAGCACTCCTGACGTATCTTTATCAAGCCGATGCACGATGCCTGGTCTTTTTATTTCTTTCCCATCTATCATCATCGGTTCGCCCACATCTTTGGACTTTGGATATTTTTTTACAAACCAATCCGCGACAGTTTTTTCTTTTCTCTTGCCGTCAGAATGCACCGAAATCCCCGCCGGCTTGTCGATAGCTAAAATAGCTTTATCCTCATGTAGTATTTTCATATTGACTTTATCTTTGTTATAATATACAATATAACATTATTAGATAATAAACAAATATATTTATGGAACATAGAACAAATAATGAGTTCGGGCAATTACAAGGGATGGAAGCGGTTTTGTATCAAAAGTTTATAGAAAAATACCCAAAAATTACTGAACAAGATTTTATTGAGTTACGCAAAGAAGCTCTTAAAGTATCAAATCCCGCAGTAAAAAAATTTTTTAACGTCGCGGGTTTAGCTGTTGAGAATTCTTCTGACGCTCAAGAGACTAAAAAAGAAATGTTGAACTAAAAACTCTTAAAAAGAAAATCCTGCAATTGCAGGATTTTCTTTTTCTGGTAGTTGAAAAAAGGGGAAAAATGATGTAATCTAACTCGTATTGCACGGTTCGCTGTTTTGGTAGATAACAATGAAATACAATGCGCGGTTAGCTCAGTTGGTAGAGCAACCCGTTTACACCGGGAAGGTCGCAGGTTCAAGTCCTGCACCGCGCACCCTGCCCCTGTAGTTCAATGGATAGAACTGCGGACTTCTAAGCCGTCGATGTAGGTTCGATTCCTACCAGGGGCACCATTAGATTGAAGGGTCTGAAAAAGCGGATGGGGAATTTATTATTTCTTGTGATGTTTTCTCTCTTTCGTAAAACATATCTAGAACTTTTTTGATGCGGGTATAACTGATGGTATCCACGACAACCTTATCTCCTTCAAGAGTAAGAGAGTTTAAAGCCTTGCGTTCTTTCATAAATAGGTAGGCGCCAAATGAAAAAGATAAGAGTACCAGGATAAGCGCTAGTAAAAGACTAGTGTGCCAATGATGCTCAGGATCTATCATTGACCATTTGCTATGTGAAAATTTGATTTTCTTTTTTAGTAGTTTTAATTTCATAAATTATTTATTATTAAAACTTTGTAATCTAAGCTGGAAGTGACCAGTCCAGATAGGTATAGCTGTTAGTTGAGACTCTTTATCTGAAAGTATTTTCTTTTCAATTTTAACAGAATCAAAATCAAGCTCGTATGGTGAATTTTCAAGAAGCGCTAAAAGCTTGCGGGTAGCGATAAAATTCCCTTCAGATTTCATGGCGAGTTCTAGCCCGCCACCTTCTTTTGTCAGATCAAGAGAAGAAACTTCGGCCGGCGCACCCACTGTTTTTGACAAGGCTTGCAAGGTATCTAAAAATGGCACCACATCTGAACTCTTAGCAAAGTGCGTTTCCAGCTCCTCCCGCTGTGGCGCAATCGCTTTTATTTCGGAATTCAAAGCAGTAATTTTATTCCGGCGTAAAAACTCAGCTTGGATATTGGTTTGCAATATAGCGGTATTATCGCTCTTTGATTTTATTTGATTCAAAATATAAAGAAAAGCGCCTATCGTAAGAACGACAAAAAGGGATGAGAGTAAAATTTTAAAAATAATTTTTTTCTTTTTTTTCATATTATGAGACAGTTAATTTCAAACTAAAATCAATGTCTGTACCTTTAACAAAGTTGGAAATAGGAAGATCAACTTTTGAAAAAAGAGGGTCCCCTTCAAAAGATTGTCTAAACAGAAGCAGCCGCTCACGATTCGGCGCTAGACCATGGATCCCAATGGTCTTTACGCCAGCCTCGTCCTTTTCGTAGTCAATGGCTGTCAATTTTATATCGGTCATTTTCCTAGCTATCACTGTGTCAAAAGCATTTTCCAAGACTAGGAATTTCTTTTTCTCCGCATCTTCAATTAAAGAGGTTTTAGAATTCACATCTTTGATTCCTTCTATTGTTTCTTTATCAGGTTCAGGCACTGGTAAACTTTTTAGGTTCTCCCATTTAGCAGTAGCTAGATGTTCTTTTAACGAAGATAAAAAAAACGAAGGCAGTAGGGCTACACTGGCCACCAGAAAGCACAGCCCCGTAGTAACCAAATATAAAATCAAAACACGAAAGTGATATTCGGCAGCGATTTGTTTTTTTTCTTCAACTGGTAGTAGGTTTATCATAATAATTTCATTTTACATCTCCTAGTGCCAGGCCGATAGCAGTAGCATAGCTCAAAGAATCTTCTAATGACATTTCCGGCACGTAATCCGAAGAAGATAAAATATTTTGCCATACATCCGCCAGCTCCACGCTCTGGCGCATACTGATAGACAGATATTCCGCAAAACCAATGAGATTTGAGTCTCCCCCGCATAAAATAATCCTTTTTATCGGCTGGCGATCTTTCCCGTCCTCATCTTTATGAGTATGCCAGTATATAAAATGCTTTTCTATTTCATCCTTCACAATAGACACTCCGTTTAAAAGGGTTGAAAATATCTCTTGGTTTTTTGCGTTGCGGGTCAGTCCGTATTTTATTTTCATTTTTTCGGCTTCTTCAAAGCTGACTTTGAAATTTTTCTCTATAAGGTTGGTGAGCATCACCCCTCCCATATCAATCGTAGTGGTAAAAACAACCATCCCGTGATCTACGATAGATATACCAGTGCGTTGTTTCCCAAAGTCCACAATCATATGAACATCCTTATCCCCTTTTTTTACCACGACTCGCACCAAGGCTTGCGCTTCAAGCTCTAACGACGGCACTACCAAGCCGCTATCGGTAAAGATAGAAAGATAGCTCTGAATTATTGATTTTGGGACAGCCGCCACTTCCACATCAAAATTATTTTCATCTTCTTGATAAAGCTCGTAGTCAAAAATTATCTCAGCGGGTGGGACTGGCACATGCTCTTCAAGGGAGAGCTCTATCATCTCGCGAATATTTTTTGCTCCTTCTTTGGGAAGTTTTAACCGAAAAAGATATATTTGCTCTTCTGGGAGCGAGGCTCGGACGGATTCTATCTTTTGTTCTTTCTTTAAAACAGAAAGTATGTCTTTTAGACGGTTCGCGGCCACTATCTTCCCAGACTCAATAATACCGGAGGGCACAGCTTTCTCCCCATAGCGCCCGATACGCAACCCTTTGCGGGTTTCTAGAAACTCTATATACTTTATTGATTCATCAGAAATATCCAAGCCGAAAGAAGGCTTTGAGAGAAATTGGGGCGTCGGGAAAAATTTTTTATATCCCTTGTGCGACATCTTCTATATTATACGGCAAATCCTCAATTTTTGACAATTTTCTTCTTTAAAATCTGAAAAACAACTGGGGCAGTGGACACCACTATAATAAATAAAATGATCGGCACAATATACTGATCAATACCGGGTATTTTACTGCCAAGAAAATAACCTAAAAAAATTACCGCAGCAGACCAGACGACTCCACCGATAATATTAAAAAGAGCGAAAACCTTGTAATTCATTTCTCCGACCCCAGCCATAATCGGCGCAAAAGTTCGGACAATTGGTATAAACCTCGCCAAAATCACCGTCTTCTTGCCGTGTTTTTCATAAAAGTTTTTAGTGCGGATGATGTAATCTTTTCGGAAAAAAAATGAGTCCTCCTTGGTAAAAATACGCGGCCCAATTTTTTTACCAAAATAATATCCAAAGCTATCGCCCAAGATCGCTGCCAGAGCACAACCAAGAAAGAGAATGACCGGATCAAAAAATCCCTGAGAAGAGAGGAGCCCGGCGGTAAAGAGGAGTGAATCCCCCGGCAGGAAAAAACCAATAAAAAGACCAGACTCTGCAAAAACAATAAAAAAGAAACCAAAAAGACCGATTGTTTCAATCACTTGCGACAGATTTGAAAAGAAATCAAACATTTTTATTTTGCGCGCGTGCCGGCGGGAATTTCAGCGTTTGGTTCTAGGAGTGAAAACTTTCCTTCATCATTTGAAACAGCTAGTATCATCCCATTACTTTCAAGACCACGGATAGTACGGGGTTCTAAATTAGCGACAAACATACACTTCTTGCCAACCAGTTTCTCTGGCTCCGGGAAATAAAGCGCAATGCCAGAAATAATTTGCCGTGGCTGTTCTTCTCCCATATTCACCGACAGCTTCAATAATTTATCCGTATCTGGCACTTTTTCTGCGCTCAAAATCTCCCCCACCGCCAGATCCACCTTTTTAAAATCTTCAAGTGTTATCATATTTTGATTATATACTAATAAACTTCTTTCTTATAACAATCTTCACAATAGACTTTCTCCGGCCTCTCTGGCGCGTAACTGGTTTCAAATTCGTTTTGGCATTTACTATTGTGACCGTGGTTTTCTATATCACACATACAGGAACGGTGCCAAAGTGCTATAGGTTCACGTTTTGCTAATCTTTCGTAATGCCTACAATTGGGACATAACCTCGGAAGAGGTAAATTGAAACGACGATAGAAAGCAATATCATCAGAAGATATACGGAATGCTGTTGTGCATTGTTGGTCACAATTTGAATTATGAGCACAATTTATTACTTCACTTATAACTGAATCCGGGACATCCTCAATCAAGTCCGGTAAATCTTGCGCCTTGGTAGTTATACTATAATCGCGTACTTCCTTCTCTTTCCAGCGATACCCTTGTCCCAATGCCTCTGATTTAGTAATAGGAAAAATATCAAAAGCAACGGCTTCATTGTACGAATGAGGCGAAAACTCAATTGGGAAAAATTCTCCAAAACTATATTTCCTTCCTTTCGTATCAAAATATGGCAAAGCATTCATATGGTTAATAAGTTTGGGTACTAGCGCAAGATATTCTTCCTTAGAATACTCTTTATTTAAAATACAGTAATCTTTTTTCTTTAATCCGACACAGCCAAAAATATTATCTGAGGACAAACAAAGGGCAATGTATCTCGCGTTAGACATACTTGTATTGCATAAAAAACCGAAGGCACAATTATTTGTATCATACGAGACCGCTACACAATCATATATAAGTTCTCCGCCGGCGAGACCATAAATATCTTGTGAATCTCGAGAATTCTTCAGAACCCGCATTGAATTTTTCATATTTTCCGACCCAGATACACCAAAAGAATTTTTTATATTTTTTGAACTTTGGATATGATTACCGGTAGCCAATGGAGAATTTACAATATCTGCGTACTTATGAAACGCTTTGTTCTCAATAAGTCCGTAAAATTCTTTTTTTAGATTTTCAAGTGATTGGAAACTGCCGGT
>JAHFNF010000001.1:0-16957 GCA_023267515.1 Candidatus Nomurabacteria bacterium
TTTATGGAAAATCCAGATAGTAGTATACGTAATTCTAAACTGCCTTCTAAAAAAGAACTGAGGGCGGCTATTTCGTCTTTTTCAAAAAAAGAAAGGGTTTTGTTTATCGGTCTTTGTGTCGTCCTCCTAATAACGACACTGACAATACTGCAAAATTTAAATAATACATTTAGCGTGGAAGTGCCGATGCCTGGCGGAAAAGTGTCCGAGGGAATACTGGGCACCCCTAGGTTTATCAATCCAGTATTGGCGCTCTCCGACGCAGACCGAGACCTTACCTCTCTTATCTACTCCGGGTTGGTGAGAAAGTCCCCCGATGGATCAATCATTCCTGACTTGGCAGAAAGCTACAACATTTCAAAAGACGGACTGACATATACTTTCACTTTAAGAAATAATATTTTTTTCCACGATGGCTCCCCGGTTACGGCGGACGACGTGATATTTACCATCAAAGAAGCAAAAGACCCAGTGATCAAGAGCCCACGCAAGGGCAATTGGGACGGGGTCACAGTGGAAAAAACTGATGATAGAACTCTGGTTTTTACTTTGAAGCAGCCTTATGCTTCTTTTTTGGAAAATGCCTCATTGGGAATAATGCCGGCCGCCCTTTGGAGCAACTCACCAATAGAACTATCAAACTACAATACCAACCCGATAGGTTCTGGGCCATATATGGTATCAAAAAAAAGCTTGCAATCTTCCGGCACGATAGATTCTTATAGGCTGACCCAATTTAAAAAATTCACTTTGGGTAAACCTTTTATCTCTGAGATTACTCTACGATTTTATCCGAACGAAGAACAACTATTGGCCGCCTTGGAACAAGGAGAAGTGGATCAAGTAAGCTCTGTCACGCCGGAAAATGCTCTGACACTAAAAGAAAAAGGTTACAAGATAGAATCCTCAGTTTTACCGAGAGTTTTCGGCCTTTTCTTTAATCAAACCCAGGCGCAAATATTCACGGACAAACATATAATAGAAGCGATTGATCAGGCGGTAGACAAAGACAGAATAGTGCGGGAAGTTCTAGATGGGTACGGAGTGGTGATAAACGACCCGATACCACCAAACATAATCGCTTATCAAAAATTAAATGCCGAAGTAAATTCAACTCGCGAGGAAAGCCTAAATAAAGCAAAAGATATTTTAGCGAAGGACGGCTGGGTACAGAGCGCAGAAGGATTTTTGCAAAAAACTGTCACCGATAAAAATAAAAAGAAGACCATCCTTAATTTGGAATTTTCAATCTCCACCGGCAATGCACCAGAACTCGCCAAGACCGCCGACCTGATAAAAGAAGACTTGGAAGCAGTAGGTATGAAAGTGGATGTAAAAACTTTTGAAATTGGCAATTTGAACCAGTCGGTTATCCGCACGAGAAAATACGACGCACTGCTATTTGGCGAAATAATAAGCCACGAATCAGACCTTTTTGCTTTTTGGCACTCCTCCCAGCGAAAAGATCCAGGGCTCAACGTCGCAATGTATACTAACGCAAAGGTGGATAAAATCCTGGAAGATGCCCTGATTACTGTTGATGAGACGAATCGTGTTAAAAAATATTCGCAATTTGAGGATGAAATAAGGCGCGATATGCCAGCCGTATTTCTATACAGCCCTAATTTTATTTACATAGTTTCTAAAAAATTGGACGGCCTGGCAATAGATCACATCAGCTCACCTGGCGATCGTTTTATCAATGTCTATAACTGGTCCATCGCTAGGGATAAAATCTGGAAAATCTTTGCGAAGTAATAAATAAAATTATGAGAAAAAAAACAAGACTATCTTTTAGTGCTATAAGTATTGATAATAAAAACAAGCCGGCCGACCAAATAAAAAATAGTGGAGCGGAGCACCCGCGAGAGCAACATCAGAGTTTCCGAGGAAGACCCGGAGAAAAAAGAAAAACAAAAAGTTCCACCTACCAATATTCCAAATTTGGCCGCGCCAGAAAGAGCATGCATGGCAGCTCCCCCGCTCAAAATAAGCCTGCTAGTTTTAGATCCTCCTCATCAATAGTCCCTCCCCCAGCCGATGGGGTAATTCGCATAATCCCGCTCGGAGGGGTAGAGGAAATCGGCAAGAATATGACCGCTATTGAAATCGGGAATGACATTATAGTGGTAGACGCCGGGATGCATTTCTCCACCGAGGATACCCCAGGGGTAGACTACGTCATCCCAAACACCACCTACTTGGAGGAAAGAAAAGACAAAATCCGGGCACTTTTTATCACCCACGGACACCTAGACCACATCGGCGGAGTGCCACTGGTACTCTCCCGTATCGGCAATCCGCCAGTCTATTCGCGTAATCTATCAATTTTAATGATGCGAAAGCGAGCCACTGAATTCCCCCATTTACCGGAAATGAAAACGGTGACCGTGGAGCGCGATGAGACAATAGCCTGCGGAAAGTTGAAAATAAAAATCTTTGGCGTCACCCATACGATACCGGACTCTATGGGTATAATAATTGATACACCGCACGGCTGGATTGTCACTCCCGGAGACTACAAATTGGACCAAGTGGATGGCATCGTATCAGAGCAAGAAGAAAAGGAATACTCTATTTTTGACAAAGCGAAAGTGCTTCTTTTAATGACCGACTCTACGAACATTGAAAACGAGGGATTTTCTCTGCCAGAGGTAAAGGTCCACCAAGGGTTGGAGAACTTGCTTAGAAAAATCCAAGGGCGCATCATCATCGCTGCTTTTGCTTCGCACATCACCAGACTTGCACACGTGGTAAAGTTTGCCGAGTCTTTGGGAAAGAAAATTGCCTTGGAAGGACGCTCAATGAAGACAAACATTGAGGTGGCCATAGAAGCAAAATTGTTTGAACCAAAAAAAGGTACCATCATCCCGATAGAAGAAGCAAACAACTATCCGCCAAATAAAGTGGTGATCCTGATGACCGGCGCGCAAGGCGAGGAATTTTCCGCGCTCAATCGCGCAGCCAACAAAACCCATACGAAATTTTCTCTGCACAAAGGAGATACTATTATCCTCTCCGCTTCTATCGTCCCGGGCAATGAACTGCACGTCCAAAAAATGAAAGACGGGCTGACCAGACAAGGTGTCCGTATTATAAGCTACCGCACCTCTGGAGAAGACTTTGTGCACGCCACCGGACACGGCAACCAAGAGGATATAAAATGGCTACATAGAAAGACTCATCCGAAGTTCTTTATACCAATTCACGGCTGGCATTCAATGCTCGTGCGACATAAAGAGCTCGCAATGGAGCTCGGTATGAGTGAAGAAAATATCGTCGTCCCAGACAACGGCTCTATCATTGAAATATCCCCAGATGGAAGCAAAATTCAATTGCGAAAGGAAAAAGCACCGTCCGCGCCAATGATGGTGGACGGAATGTCTGTCGGTGATATGCAAGATGTGGTCATCCGAGACCGGCAAATGCTCGCCCAGGATGGAATGTTTGTCATTATCGCGGTGGTAGACCAAAATAGCGGCAAATTAAAAAAATCCCCGGATCTTATTTCTCGCGGTTTCGTCTACCTCAAAGAAAATCAGGAGCTTCTACGCGCTTGCCGAGTAATAATTAAAAAAACAGTGGAGGACAGCACTGCGCATATGCGCCCGATAGATTTTGATATAATCAAAAATAACTTGGGGGATAACATTTCAAAATTCCTTTACCAAAAGACCGCCAAGCGCCCACTGGTAATCCCTGTCATACTTAGCGTATAATTGTTTTAATGAAAAGTGGCCGAAAAATAACATACATTGCCGGATTCCTGTTCTCCGTTCACCTGGCGCTCACCTCTTACGTTAATTCCAGCTATTTGGAATCTTTTATAAATGAAAAGTATGTAGGCATTATTTACGTTATTGCCGCGATCTTTACCATTTGGGGGCTCTTGGAAATGCCGAAGATCCTCACCCGCTTTGGCAATCGCCGAGCGACTATATTATTTAGCAGCATAAGCTTTATCTCGCTCATTGCCCTCGCCTTTACCAACCGAGGTTTTATCGCGCTACCCGCTTTTATTCTTTATTTTATTTGCGCAAATTTTATCATTGCTTCTCTTGATATTTTCATTGAAGATTTTTCTAAGACTTCCTCTATCGGTAAATACCGCGGTCTCTACCTGATGGTGATAAACGGCGCTTGGGTCGTCGCTCAGACTATTTCCGGCTCCATTATCGCTAAGAGCTCCTATGGGGGAATATATCTTTACTCGGCGGGATTTATGGCGCTCTGCGCTAGCATCTTTGTAGTTTTTTTAAGGGATTTTAAGGACCCAGTATATGAAAAAATATCAATCAAAAGAACCGTAAAGGTTTTTAAAGAAAACAAACATATCAGTAAGATTTATCTTATTAATCTGATATTAAAATTCTTTTTTGCTTGGATGGTCATTTACACGCCAATATACTTGCGCGAATACCTGCATTTTGGTTGGAGTCAAATCGGACTCATTTTTACTATAATGCTTTTGCCTTTCGTCTTCTTGGATTACCCACTTGGAAAACTATCGGATAAGATCGGTGAAAAGAAAATGCTACAGCTCGGTTTTACTGTAACTATTTTATCAACCCTCGCTATCCCGCTTATTAAGGAACCAAAACTAATATTATGGGCCAGCATTCTTTTCGCTACCCGTGTCGGCGCCGCAACCATAGAAGTGTTAAGCGAAAGCTATTTCTTTAAAGTGGTGACCGCAGAGCAGGCCGACGAAATCACTTTCTTCCGAAATACTTATCCCCTTTCTTACCTTATCGCCCCGCTCTTGGCAGTGCCAATCCTCCTGGTAGTGCCATCTTTTAAATATTTATTTTTCATCTTGGGAGCTGTAATGCTCACCGGGCTTCTGATCACTCTTAGATTGAAAGACGTGAAATAAAAGCTCTTGTTATAGAACCAAAATATCCAATAGCAGGATTGATATGGTTAGCTTGTTGGAACTTAATTAGAGCGGCTTTTGTTTTTGGACCGAAATAATTAGTTTCAAAGCCAGGTGAACCTCCGTCTGTGTTAGACACAACGAAGCCGTGATTGTTCAGAAATATTTGAAGATTTCGTACATCATTTCCTACTGAATTTTGTTTTAAGTTAGATGTGAAATTAAATTTAGTAGAAAGAATAGTTGTTTTTGTAATCGGTGCATTCTGTGGAGAAATGACACCTTGAGCAACAAAAGAAGCGATAGCACCAGAAGAACTGCCGGAAGAATGGTGGTGCTCCGGTTCTGGCTCAGATATAGCTTCAAATTTAAATGCAAGAGCCTCCATATATAGCATATCAGTATTGTCGCCTGGTGAAGTAATAGTGCCAGTTGAAGTGTCAACGGTAATAAGATCAGACGGAGGATCGTCGTAATCCAACCTTCCAGCAAAAAGAGTATCTTCTGAGTCAAATTTAGCAGCGCCAATATTATATCCCTGACCAGAAGGATTTGAAAAAAATGTCTCACTGAGGGAAAGTCCCGTATCCGGATCTATTTGAAAAAAACTGTCATCATAATCTCCGAAGAAAAAAAGGTTGTCTATGCTGTCAAAAGCCAAGCCGTTACCGTAAGTGTTTAAACTAGAATCCCCCACTTTAGTGATTAAACAAATGGCTCCATCACAAGAGTCAATATCTATTGTGTAAAGATCGTAAAGGTTACTATCATTATTTGGCCAGCCGTATAAGGTGCCATCTGAGCGAAAAGTAATATCGTCCATACCAATAACTGTACTTAAGGAATCCTCAAGGGTGCCGAGGTAGGTACCTGCGCCTGTTGTAGTATCGATACTTATTAAACTATTTGGATACCCACCAGTCACATCACCGTAAGTGGTAACTCCATAAAGAACATTTGTACCCGGGTGAAATGCGATACCGGTCACATTGAAGCCAACAGAACCAACAGTTGAGAGTTTACTGCCAGTTGTTTCATCTATGATGTAAAGATTAGGGGCATCCGGATTTCCGTCTGAACCGTCTATGCCGTAAAGCGTAGTTGTCACCGCCGGAGGACAAGCATCGGTGGTAAAGGTAGCATCACTCCCTGTGCCAGTACCGGCAAAGTTTGTGGCAAATACTCTAAAATGATAAAAAGTATTGCAAGTAAGAAGAGACGTGCCTATTGTAAAAGTTCCAGTCTCATATGATCCGCTCTGGCTAACCGTACTTCCATAGCTTATTGTGGTCCCGTATTCAAATCCACGCTCAGTCACTAGTAAACCACCAATATCTGTAATTTCTCCGGAGAGGTTTGCTTTAATTGCACCAACTGTTGAAGCGGTACTTGTCGGTGCCACTGTCGGTGCCACCGGATCATCGCTTATCGCCCCTTCGTCACCTATTATATTTCGGAGTGTTGGATATCCTCCAACATTAGTTTCCCAGATAGTGGTAAAATCCCAGGTATCAAGTGGGGTATTAGCGCTGTTGTTTTTGAAATAATTTAAATCACTTGAACCAGAGTCAACCCCTTCGCAAATACCAGATGCTCCAGAGTAAGGACTACCGGAGTAAGAACCTATACAATTTGTCTGCTCACTCCTAGTAATATCCCAGAAATTATTAGTTAAAATTGTGGCTGGATTATTTGTTATCCTTCCTGATATAGCACCCATGTTATTAGAATTCAACCCTCCGACATTGGAAACACTAAAACTATCAGCCATAGTAGCAGGATTGGCATAGTATCCAACCAAACCACCTACATAATAACTACCGCTTCCTCCAATAACTAATCCCCGTGAATAACTTTTACTGATTGAGGTAGAAGAGTTTACTCCCGAATAGGTTCCCAGTAAACCTCCTGCCTGATTTACTCCACTCACTGTTCCTATATTATAAGAATTGGAAATAGAAGATGAAGTTACAGAAAAATTAAGCACAAACAATCCAACAAGCCCACCAGCAGTGGTGCCGGTGACATTCGCAGAATTAACAACTTGATCAATTACTGTTCCATAGTTCGCAATGCCTGATAGTGAACCAACAGTACTATTACTACCAACAACAGATCCGGCAATTCGAAGTTTTTGAATGGTAGCACCAAAAACATATTTAAAAAGTCCAACATAAGAGGAGCTGTCATTTATGTCCACTGTTATCGTATATCCACCGCCATCAAAACTTCCAGTAAATGGTGAACCACTATAAGAACCGACCATAATAGCATTTCCTTCCCCTGTACAATCAAGATCGGTAGTTAGAACATAATCCCCGGCTAGACCACTATTTATCGCCTCAAAATCTACACAAGAAGAAACACTCGTTGACGCCTGCGCAAAATGCGCTTGCACGAAAAAAACGCTGACAATTAAAATTGTAATAATTAAGACCCTGTTCTTCACTCCAATATTATACACTCTTTTTTACTAGTTGTCTTTGGCCGCTTCGAGGGTTACTTGCACGGTCTTTTCACTACCCTTATGAAGGATTTTTAGATTGATTATTTGGCCGACAGATTTCTGCCTGATGATTGAAGCGAGGCTTGTTTTATCGTCCAATTTCATTCCGTCCACTTCTAAGATTATGTCATTCTCCACAATGCCAGCCTTATCCGCTGGACTGCCAGGGATGACAGCAAGTTCGGATGTGTCCTTGCCACGTTGAACCAATACCCCATAATCAACATCTAAATTATTTTTATCTTTTAGTTCAGGGGTGACGGAGATGTAGCGCACACCTAAATACGGTCGGACGATTTTGCCAGTTTTCTTTACTGAATCAATCGCTCCTTTTACCGAATTTATCGGGAGAGCAAAGCCGATTGACTGCGAACCCTGCGCTACTGCGACATTGACCCCTATCACCTGTCCATTGAGATCAAGCAACGGCCCGCCAGAATTGCCAGGATTGATAGCTGCATCGGTTTGAATGATATTGTCTAGCTGTTCGCTTTGTCCCTGCCCGTCTCCCGCAGTGATAGAGCGCGATAGCCCAGAAACTACGCCGACAGAGACCGTATTGCGGAATTCTCCAAGCGCGTTCCCAATAGCGATGACACTCTGTCCTACT
Organism: Candidatus Nomurabacteria bacterium; assembly: GCA_023267515.1. Taxonomy (GTDB): domain Bacteria; phylum Patescibacteriota; class Minisyncoccia; order Phycocordibacterales; family UBA9973; genus UBA9973. The sequence goes on from JAHFNF010000001.1 coordinate 7,993, forward strand.
TGAATTGCGCTAGAATTGCCAAGGGAAAGATACGGGTAGCCTGATCCATCAATCTGAATAAGCGCGATGTCTAGCACCGGATCACGAGCAACCACTTTCGCTGGATGTTTTTTACCGTCATTTGTAAAGACAGTGTATTCCACATCTGTCTGATCTACTACGTGTTTATTGGTGACGATAAGACCGTTCTCTGAGACAAAAAATCCAGATCCACCCCCGATTTCTTTTTTCTCGGTGCCATTTTGCTTTTGCTGCGGCATATTGAAGAAAAAATTTGGAAACATATCGCCAAATGGGTTGTTTCCACCAAAAGGATCCTGTTGATTATAAATAGTCTCATACTTTGGCACCTCCTTGGTAATAATGATTGAGACGACAGCTGGATTGGTCTTCTTTACTGTATCAATCACAAAGCTGTCCTGAGAAAAGATATTTGTAGTTCCTGCTATAATATTTGATTCATTTTGACTACCATTTATTGGCGCATTCATATAGCCACTAGCAAAGGAGCTAAAAATCTCCGCCCGAAAATGCCAAATTGCGCCAAACGCAATGGCTACTACAACTAACGCTGATATAAGACCAATAAAAAATGCCGAAACAACGCTCTTGTTAAACTGAATTTTATTAAATAATTTATTTACAATATTTTTCATAATTAATTATTTTATTACCTTTTTATTTTTTAGCAAGTGATTTTTATAAACATTTGCCTGATAAGACTTTAAACGGACAATACTCACTAAAATTCCCTTATTTTTTAAGTCTTTTTTTAAATTTTTTACATACGACCTCTGATCATAGCCCAGGGCTATGATGTCTGGGCTTTCTTTTAGTACGTGTGGTAAATAATTTTTGGTGCCGCCTAAAACTACCTTGTCTCCAAATTTATGCTCCTTTATCATAGCAAGGCGCCCCTTCTCACCAAAAAAAGGTTTGTGTCCTTTTATTCTTTGTACGTTTATATCTCTGGCTACTGAGACTATCAAAAAGGAATTGGGGGCAAGGGCCCTAGCTTGCTTGAAAAAGCTTACGTGCCCTTTATGTAACCCGTCAAAAGTGCCAAATACCATTATTTTTATTTTCTTCATTTTTTAAAAAGGTAGATAAATTATACCCTTTGCTTATAAAAAACAAAACTCCCTCTCGGGGTGAGAGGGAGTTTTCTGAGAATTTTTAGACCTAGATAGCAAGAGTAGTGAACGACCCTTCGGAGGTGGAAGTGGTGGTGTTCATATTTGCGTCTTTGGCTTCAATCTTGTAATAATAGGTCGTATTAGCGGTAAGACTAGAGATACTCATAGTATGAGCAGTCGCTAGGTCAGCAGAACTTACTGAAAGTGCAGTGGCAGTATCTACTGGGGTGGTAGTACTATAATACACTTTGCTCGTTGTATCTTCGTCAGTAGCCCAAGTTATCTTTACAGAGTTCGCAGTAAGATCGGTGGAAGCTATAAGCGATATAACCGGAGCAGTCACATCAGAACTTGTGGTAAATTTAGCGTCCTTTGTACTGGTGCTGTTGCCTGCGGCATCCTTGGAAGTAATTTTATAGTGATAAGTATCTCCCATTACAAGACCAGTAATAGTCTTTTGGTGGATGGTAACCAAAGCAGGATCAGATACTGAGGTGCCGTAAGACGAAGTAGTGCCATACACTATTTCGGATGTAGCTTTTTCATTTGTCTTCCAGCTGATAGTGGCAGAGGTTAAGGTAATACTGTTTACCTTCACGTCAGAAATAACAGGACCGAACTTATCTTCACTATTCCCGTTATTTTGAGAAGTGGTGTCACCGAGTTTGGCTGCTATGCCGGGTGGTAAAACTTGACATTCTGGTACAACTGGCGCCGCGCCCATCTTCCTCAAATAGCCTGGGGCAATCAAATGACCAGGAGGCACTATCGCGCATACTGTCTTTTTTCCAGAATCATCTTCTTCGGTCGCTAGCTGGTTATCACCTTGCAAGTCAGCTGATATTTTGGCAAGGGTTTTTGGCCCTACTCGTCCAACTGGTGGAATATCATGCTTCTTTTGAAATCTCGCCACAGCCGCCTTGGTCAGTGAACCAAAGTAACCGGTGATTAAGCCCTCTGGATAGATAGAGGTATCAGAAGCTAGAAAAGCTTGCAAGATTTTGACATCATCTCCCGCCGCTCCTTGTGAGAGCTGGGCTTTTAGGCCTAAAATGGCGGTAGCCGTGTCTGAACGCGCCATTGCCACAGAAGGGGCCTGGAAAGCCACCATCCCAACCATTATAAACAGAAACATCAAAAACATCTTTGAATTTTTCATATATTTATCGTTAATTAAGAAACACTATTAATAATTGACCTATATATACTTTGACGCTTTGGAAACCTGAATCTTACTTATATTATACATTATAGAACTTTTAAAAAGAAAGGCAAGGAAAAGGACTGGCCTAAGTCCTAGTTTCTAAAAGCTTAGCAAATTGTGCCTGCACTTTTTCAATTTTTGGATTAATGATTATGCGGCAATAGGATTGCTCCGGATTCCTGGCAAAATAATCTCGGTGGTATTCCTCGGCTTCATAAAACTTTGTAAAAGGGACCACCTTGGTCACAACTTTATCCCCCTTAGCGCTCTCGTCTATTTCCCTTATCATTTGCTCAGTATCTTTTTTCTGCTCTAAGGTTGTGTAAAAGACAACGGAGCGATATTGAGTGCCCACATCATTACCTTGCCTGTTTAAGGTTGTAGGATCGTGGGTAGCGAAAAATACAGTCAAAAGATCACGAAAAGAAATTTTTGCTGGATCGTATTCTATCTTTGTTACTTCAACATGCCCTGAGTTCCCTGAGCACACTTCCAGATAGGTAGGATTGGGCTTTTCCCCGCCAGCATAACCCGGCAGAACACTTGCCACCCCTTTGAGCATCTTAAAAACTGCTTCGGTACACCAAAAGCATCCTCCGCCGAATACTGCAATTTCTTTATCTACCATTTACAGATTATAACACAGTACTATGTACCCTCTCTTTTAAATCTTTGGACCTAAATCTCTCACCACCGTCGCATCAATCGTTAAATCTGTTTTTGTGCCATATGCTTGAATCTTATCACCAACCTTAAAGGTAGTAAGATCTGTCTTTAACCAGTATTTACCTAAAACAGCCGTGTCTGCTGTAATTTTTACCGTGTAATCCTTGTCTTTTGTGGTCATAACCAAGGTTGTCGGAATAGTAGTACCTGCAATAGATTTTAGGGTGCCGCCTAATACCTCTTTTTCGTTGTCATTAGAATTGCTGTCCGCGCTGTGAATCTTCACGACTGTTGCTGAAAGTTGATTAGAAAGAGTATTCCAGACACCTCTTGCGGAAACTTCTGCATCTACTTTAATATCTGCAAAAACTCCGGTAGTATCTCCATTTTTAATCACAGTGGAAGTTCCTACCATTACCGTGATATCACCTCTATCATCAGAGGTTAAGACGAATGTTTTATTACCCGAATCAACACTTTTGACTGTCCCTTCAAAGTTTGCCTCCTTTCTCTGGATTGACCAATCCTTTATGGTGTCGGCATTGACTGTAAGAGCCGAGGTAGTCTTTATTAGCATACCGTGAAAACTAATTATATCGCCAACGGCAAGCTCAGAAACATCGGAAACACCTCCGAACTTACGGATATATTTTGCCGAATCAGTATTTATGACCCAGTCCAAGGTCGCGCCTCCGAGCACAGTTTCTGCACTAATCACCCCATTGTCTATGCCGGTAATTTTTGCTCCACGAGCGAGCACGCTCCCATTGTTAAATATATGCACTTCTAGGGTGGAGCCCACATCTTTTACTTCCCTCTCATGCATATCTCCTTTATCTTCTTGGTGATTAAATCCCATCATACTTGTCATTTGACCCTGATGGTCAGAATCCTCATTATCATCACCTCCATCTTTTGCTCTGGCAATATCAAAAGCCAGAACGCTGGATAATACTAACGCGAACGCAATAAAATACAATAATTTTTTATTCATAAAATAAGCGTTAATTAAACTAATAATCAAAAAACGACCTAATAATAACAATGACGTTAGCCGAGGGCTAACATTACACTAATTATACCTCTTTTCCCTTTTGACCAAAGTGGACAAGTAAAGTCAAGACCAAAAGGGCAAAAAAGGCAGTCAAGGAGAGCATCGGTATTGAAATATAGCCTCCAAACTCCGATACCAGTCGTTGGTAACAAGATACTCCGGAAGCGTCGCAGGGAGCAGTGCCCTCACCAAAGTAATACATAAAATTTTGATAGACAGAAATCAGGAAGCCGACACAAAGCAGTGGCAATGTATAACGAATTATTTTTTTATCTTTGTCCCAAAGCGCCACAGCAAAAATAAAAACAAGTGGGAACATAAAAACTCTCTGGTACCAACACAGGTAACACGGCGCAAAATTTACAATCTCAGAGTAGACCAAAGAAAAGAGTGAGGCCAAAAGAGAAATTAGAAAACCAATTACTAAAAAATGTTTCTCCAAATAAAAAAAGAATTTATTCTTTTTCGTACCAAAAAAAAGTAAGAACAAGCATATGATGGAAACTGCCTGCAAGATTATCGCACCTCCACCTAGAAAAATATTTAGATAGTGGGTTGTGTTTGGGTTCATTTATTCCGTAGGTAGTACGCAAGATGTCTTTTGGGCCAGTGTTTCAAGTGGGACCTCTCCTGTCTCGCGGGTGCCGTCAGCAAAAATCCAGGTAGGATAGGATTCTATTTTTTTATCATTACAAAGCTGATTTTGACTTCTGCCATCCGGGGTAGAGCACTCGTTGTACGGCAAAAGTTTTTGGGATAAACCAAACATTTCTTTTTGTTTCTTGCAATGTGGACACCAAAAAGCACCATAAAATTCTGCCCCTTTATCTTTTAGACATTGAGCAAAACCATCCAATTTTCCAGGGCCAGACGGCACAGAACCAGAGCTGGGCTTCATAATAACAGTCGCTACCGTGCCTAAGACAAGAAGGCCGATTATTGAAAGAAAGATTTTTACATTAGACATGGTTCTATATTATCAATCTTTCAAGGCCAAAGCAATCGCCATGCCTAAAAGCCCGATATCCCTCACAGCTATCTCTTCTAGGCCTGTGGTAAAAATAAAATGAAGGATAATTTCAAGGAGCATTAGACAAAGTAATATTGCCGCCGGCCTACGAAGACGGTTTAAAACAATCAACACTCCTAAAATACACAAAACAAGACCGTGTAGCACTACCAGGCTGCTAATGGAAACACCGGCTATTAGATTTTCAATAAAAGATGGCACAAATGCCGTCCAGCTCGCCGGATGCAAAATCTCATTTACCCCAAACCAGATAACTACAAAACCTAGGGCAAAACTAAGTATTGTTTTTTGATTAATTTTTTTCATATTTTTTAAAAAATCTTCGGTAAAAATATCATCGCCCCGACAATAGTGGCGAGAAGGAGCGACAAAAGCACCGCGCCTGCCGCAACATCTTTCGTATCCCTGGCATATGGATGATAGTCAGGAGAAGTTAAATCAATATCAATTTCTATAGCGGTATTAAAGGCTTCCGCTATAAAAACAAGTCCGATGGCAAAAACAAGCGCTAGCCACTCGGCCTCTCCAATTTTAAAATAAAATCCTAAAATAATGACGAGTCCAGAAAAAATTGCGGCCACTAATATATGCGGACTAGCCATAATAAAAACATATACACCGCGAAGCGCATTTAAAAACTTCTTGTGATATCGTACTTCCTTCCAGGCATTTTTTTCTTGATTTGTTTCCATATTTACAAACCTTGATGGTGCGGAAACACCCCGTGTTCAATGTCCCAAATTTCCTTCCCAATACGCTTCTGTATTGCATCTAGATCTTTTAGCAGATGCGCTTCTTTTTCCTTGTCTTCCGCTGAAAGAGCTCCGGCAGTTTTGGCTTTGTGGATTATAGCAAGCTCAGCCTCAACGTCCCGCTTTAAAACTGCAAACCCCCTCCTGATTGACTCTTCTGCTTCTTGAACCGCTCGCTGAAACTCCTGATACTTTTTTCTGGCATGATAGGAATGAAGAATTATATAGGCTAGTAGTCCTAATATACCTAGGAAAAATGCAATACTGGTCAAAAGATAGAGCGTTTCGTAGCTCAAACGAGAGAAACCAAACTGAACGGCTGTTCTTTTTACAGACATTTTTGCTTGCGGTCCAGGCGGAGAAAGCTCGTCGCCTAATTTACCCTGAGTCCATAAAATATAGTCGCCGGGAGAAAGCGTGGTGGGATGATGGTAAAACCAAGTGCCATTTTTATCAGATTTTATTGTTTCACTTTGGGTTTCACCTGTTTTTAAATTCTGTAAGTAAATTATGACAGAAGTCTCCGCAAAATCCGTGCTACCAGAAACATAAAATATTTCTTCATTGGAGATATTTTGTGAAATATTACTTATAATAGGCGGTGAAAGGTTGATACCACTGTCCTGCGCATTTACTGAGCGGAAAAAAGAAAACATAGACATAAAAACTAAGAAAATAATAACTGTCTTCATTCCATATTTCTTACGATATGCTTTAAGCTCATTGAGCTGTTCCTGAATATGGCGTGGAAGGACTTTTTCAGGACTCAATGAATCCACTTTTAGGTGCATATTTTTTCTCCAACGTCTTACTCTGAACGCCACATAGCCGAGCCCTATTAAGATAAAGCCGAGTGATATATATAGATACAACCAAGGGATGGTAACAAAATTACCAATCCGCAATCCTGTTTCACCAATAAATTCAAAAATTGGTGTGGTGATAGCCAGACGTTGCGCCGCTTCCTTAAAGTTACCAGCCTTGTCGTATGCGCGAACTAGCACATCATAATCTCCAAGCGCGAGAGTTGCGGGAATATAAGAAGTGCCGGTCTCAATAAAAAACTGCCCGCTAGTTTCTGGTACTTCGGTAGCCGTGGGCGAGAGCGAAACAACTTTGATTTCATAGTGATCCACACCAGAGAGAGCATCAGTAGTAATGAATTGGATGATTGGCTGTTTACTGGATGTACGAGCAGATGGACTAATATAAATCGGAAAATCAGCTGGCGCAGAGGAGTCTATTTTTGCGGAGAAATGGGTAATGCCACCCCAAATTCCTTCGCGTAAAGATTTAATATGAAAATAATGAATCCCATCACTCAAATTGCCATATGCGACAGATGTTTTTTTACCTTCTGAAATGTCATCCGGTACGGCAGTGGGATCATCTGAGAGCATATAGCTGTACCCTTCCGCGTCTGAATCTTTGTTTTCCCAGCGCAATACGAGAGTCCGATTGGCATACCAAATAAACTGACTAGGATGCGTCTCCGACACGACGATCGGCCCCTCGGGTGGAGGGAGGGTAAGTTCAAAAATTCCATTTTGCGTCTGCGTAAGGTCATCTGTGCCCAGACCGTCATTCAAAAGTACCCGGGAGTCATCTAGGAATTTTACAATTCCTTCCCCGACAGATTTCACCCTAAAAGACAAAGTGGTTACAAGCCCGTCGGAGACATTGATGCCTCCGGGGATACCGCCTTGCAACTCAACTTTTCCGGTAGCATTGTCAAACTTCGGAGCGGCTGTCCAAATACCAATGATTGATTTACCAGTGGACGGAGAAGTAATTTGCAACTTATCCGGAGGAAAAGCCAAAGAGATGTCTACAGCGTTGACTGATTTGCCTTTTGTATCTAAAAATAGTGAAACGTCAAAAACACTACCTACCGTAAAAGCACCAGTGACCGGTTTTACTGAGAGGGTGGAAGCAAAAAGCTTTGCAGGAGATAAGAAGAAAAGAGCCAAAAAGGTAAATAGAATAAAAACATTGCCGCTCCGTTTTGAAGTTTTAATATCAGGCATAAGGATTCTTGTACTTATTATACACTCTCCGGTAGTGAAAATAAACCGCGAATCCTACGAGTAGAAATGCAAGTAAAGTAAACAACGGTGTCCTTGTTTCTTTCCATATTTCATGCCAAACGTATGTTCTTTTTAAAGATTCTAGGCCTGCTCGGTTTGTAGCTCGCGCTTCTACTACCCAAACCCCCCTTGCCAGCGTGGAAAAATTTTCAACTGGTTTCCACGCGCTCCAACTGAAACCTATTCTACTGCGCACCTCGGTCTCTTTTATTCCCGACTCGTGGTCAGAGGTCTGAAAAACAGCCAAGGAGGTACCATCAATTAAATTCCTAACCACCTCTAGATTTATTTCTGGTGGCGTAGAATCATCATATTGGAGGGTTGTGGGCGAGACAATATTTGGACTACTTTCCTCTGCTGGCAAAATAGTGACTACCAAATCGGAACTTTCCGCTTTAATTTTTGTGCCTAGGCCGTTGGCTAGATACACATTATTAGCAGAGATTGAGATTTGCGATTCGCCGGCAGCCAAGGTATGAAAATGAAGCTTGGTGAGGAAACCCCTCGTCCCAGAAAAAGGCTTCGTTAGTCCGCCAGAAAAAGAAACAAGGCCAGGAGAGATTTCTTTTGGAGAACCTGCCCAGATACTGACAATGGACCCAGTATTGTCATCATCAACAAAATTTATCTTATCTGGAACATAACTAAGAGATAGATCAAAAGCATTTATGTCTTTGTTGGTGTCTAAATAGACATTCACAAACAAGTCTGATGATTCGGCTATTTTGGCTTGATCACTTTCTAGGTAAAAATGAGAAGCTATTTGCGCGTTGGAAGTAAGAGGCGCTAAAAAAACCGAGATAAGAATTGTTAACCAAAAAAATAATCTGTTTGATATCATAAAATTACCTAAATATTGTCCAATAATAAAACATTATAGAAATATCTTCAATCCCGATGCGCCCATCCTTATTCAGATCGTAAGGCGTAATTATAGATCCTATTTTATTGTAATAAAAAAGTAAAATAGACAGGTCAATAATATCTACTACACTATCATGATTGAAATCTGATTCGGCTATAACCCTTTTCTTTA
>JAHFNF010000001.1:16967-28591 GCA_023267515.1 Candidatus Nomurabacteria bacterium
GCTAAATACTGCAAGAGATTGATGACCCCTCCACCGCCAGTGGTTTGCGTAATGCCTGGCACCACGGCGGTGATAGTAGTAGTCGGAAGGCTAGCTGGGCAAGGTCCGGGACCAGTAGAGGTGCAAACTACCGTTGTGCCAAATGAAACTACTGGCACCAGAAGAACCACAGAGATAAAAAAAGCAGGGAAAACTAGCCGAAATAAGAAATGGCGCGAGAGAATCATATTTAAATTATAGCCAATAAACTGATTAGTTGCCAGATGCTCCGCCACCCATATTCTGACTGATGGATTCTTTAGCTTTTTGGATGATAAATCTATTATAACTCTTGATAAGAGTCATCAAAATAAAGAGTCCCAAAATACCTAGAATAATTATTACGATTAAGAGCTGCCATGGCAATACCCAAAAGGTAGTTTTGGCTTGCAACTCTGCATTAGTACTTCCATAAGTTACCGCAAGGTTAGCCGAGAAACGACCAAAGGCAAAATTGTGCCATTGATATTTCACCTGGCTGAAAAACCCGGAGGGAATTTTTTCGTCAAGGTTTGTATTCTGCTTTGCCCAAGCAATGGAGAATTTGCGAATCTGGCTAGGGAGCACATTGCCTTGCACTGTATTTGCATCTATTGAGGCTGCTTTAATGCCAAAAATGTTACGAATAGAGACATCGCCCTTTGGACGAGCTCGGTCACCACCGCCATTTTGAAGTCTATAAAACATTCCCACTGGTAAAGCGGTAAAGAAATGTTGGCTGTTTAGAGTATCAAATTCCAAGATATTTGCTTGTTCTTTTATGTCACCGTTGACTCGGAGAAGAATCAAAGTGCCTATTTTTGTGCTGATAGAGACCTCCCCGCCACCTGCTGAGTTTGGAGGAACGTCTCCAAAGAAAGCGGCAGCAAAATAACCCCCTGGCGCAGCAGTTTGCGGTATTTTAATTTCAACTGAGATCGTCTTTGATGTACCGGCTGGCAAGTCAACAGATTTTGGAGCAGTAATCCAAGTGGAGAGTCCTTCTGTACCCTCTTTAAAAACTGGGGTACCACTTTCACCCTCAGCTTCAAAGTTTGCAAAACTTGGATAAAAAGTATTATCTTTATCCTTTTCGTTAATAAGAGTAATCTGCTCAACCAGAGTCTGCCCTGGATCTCCAGAAATGGAAAATCTTATCGGCGTCAGAGTCAATGCATTTGCTTGATGAAAAGAAACTAAGAAAGAGAACACAAGAACCGAGATAGTTGTAAACGAAAGAATTTTTTTATTCATCTTTGATTTTTTGCTTTAGTTTACTAAAAGTTACCTGTGGCAATAAAAGTGTTGGTACCTGTGTAGGTTCCAGCTGGAGTAGTGCCGGCGATGTTTGCCTCATAACGCATATTCAAGACGTCATCCGTAGGAGAGGAGTTTGTAGCGAGAGTGGTTGTCGTATTGCTACCCACAAATGACCATAAAGGCGTACCGTAGACATAGTTGGAGGTTATAGTAGCGGTACCGGATTGCGATTGGGCAGACATAGCGTACTGTGATTGACCTGGAGTACCACCGGTAGCAATGGAGCTCGCCGCCGTAATCGTGCCTGAAGGGGTGCCTGTCAGAGTGGTACCACTATAAGTAAGAGTGTACCCAGAGGATGCGTTGGTGGCTACTTCCAAAGTATGAGCAATAGTTGAAGAGGTGGTTATACCAGTAACACTATCCCCTGCGGCATAGTGAGTGGTGGTGGTACTTAATGTGCCAAAACCTACTGTGTTATCAGAAATAGTAAAGGTAATTGTAGGATCAACCGTTGCCGTTATCACTACTTGGTCATCACTTATTATATCAACAGCGGCTGTACCTGATTCAGTGAAAGATCCACCAAGGACAATAGTATCATCATCATCCGCTGCACCGTTTGTAATCTGAGAATCGCCAGGGCCGGAGCCAGTGGTGTCTGTAGCGTTAGTACCTATTCTTATACGGAGACATTTATTTGTCGCGAGTGGAGTACCAGAAGTCTTACCAGTAATAGTCACTACGTTACCAGAGGCGGCTGCTCCCCAGTTTGATGCTCCTGCCGAAGCCTGAACATTTTGTTCTGTATAAGAAGCAGTGGAACAAGTGCCAGTACTACCTGTCGCTACGTCAAAGTCTTCAGCTCCAAGGGCGCTCACCCCGGTAAAATCTGAGGAGAACGTCAGGGTGACCGTAGCACTCGCTGCAATACCTAAGGAAGTAGCAAAAAGAATTTCGTGGTTGGCTGCCTGTCCTGTCTTTAAACGACTTAGAGCATCAGAGTAGGTGGTCAGAGTAGCGCTGGCGGTACGCAAGCCCAAAACTCCAGACATAAACACTATCATTGCTAGGATCAAAACACTGCTTGTAATTTTTCTTATGTTCATATGATTATACTTTTAATTAATAAACTTTTTATTTATAAACCTCTAATATTATATCATATTCTCCATAAATAATGTAAATAAAAGTTATCCACAGGGCATTATTTGCAGACAAATGAATCAGTTTCGGGAACTTTTTTTGTCTCTTCCACCCTCCCTTGATAATCTGCGCACCAAATCCTACCGAGGCCTACCGCCCGATAGACTAGCCATTTTTTATCCTCTGACTCACAATTATTTTTAACAATATTGGCCACTTCTTCACTTTTACAAAGATTTTTATAACTTCTTTCCTTGTCATAAAGCCTTTCCGCTATCGGTCGGACCTTGGCCAATGCTTTATGGGCGCTGAAAGATTTTAAAGCGAAAAATATAGAAACTAATCCAGCTAGTAAAACAACCGCTATTAAAATTATAATTATTTTTTTATTTTTTTTGAAAAATTGCATAATTTTTAGAAATTACCAGTTAAAATATAAGTGATAGTAGTGGTGTAGCTGCCAGCCGGAGTAGTGGCTAAAATATTCGCCAAGTAGTGCATTGCTATGGAATCACTCGTCACTGCTCCGGAGGATGATGCTATTGGGGTCGTCACATTCGGCACAAATTTCCAATCAGCCACACCAGAATTATCATAACCGGATACCATAGAGCCTGACCCCGTCAAAGCGCCGCCAATACCAAATTCAGAACTTCCTGGGTTTCCATTCGCATCATTTGTCAGGCCAGAGCTCAAGGCGGTAATACTGCCAGATGGAGAACCGGTCAAGGTATCGCCAAGATAAGAGAGAGTATAGCCACTTTCAGCGCTGGTACTAATCGTAAATGTGTGGGCTGTTCCATCAGAACCTGAACCGCCCGAGGTTGATGAATCACTATTGGCATAACGTGCTCCGGAAGTCACAAGCTTACCAAAACCAATCGTCGTATCATCATTAATAAATGTTATATTAGAAAAATTCCAGCAAGTCTCATTGTTGTGGCTATTGGTCGAATTGGTCGGAATAATTGTGATAGCTCCTGATTCACAGCCACCATCTTTTACATCAACATAATCGGCGCTAGCTGTACCAGTCGGATGGAAGTGCCACTTGTTTCCAGCTGAATTGGAATAAAGTTTTATTAGTTGTCCGGAATGCCCGGTAGCGGTAAATGTGTGAGTCACATGGATGATGTGACCAGACGTGTTTGAAAAGTCCACTTCTTTGGCGGCAGTATGTGTAATGGTCAGATCATAGAAAGTCGTCGCGCCAGAAACAGTAGCAGTGGTAGCAGTATCTAAGGTGACCAGACTAGAATTTGCGGTAAATGCGCCGTTGTTTGTCCAATTTCCACCAACATTAAGCGCGTAATTTGTGCCGGTATCAAGTGTATTGTTTGCATCAATCGTCAAATTGCCTGTCGCTACCGTCGCCGCTTCCAGGGTCTTGGTAGGGGTGCCACTGGCGGTAGAGAGTTGAAGATTATTATAAGTGGTTCCAGTAATTCCTGTTGATGTAGTTCCAGCGTAAACAAATGTGGAGCTAGTGCCTGGGGTAAATGTTCCCCCGCCGGTGATTGTAAATGGTTTTGATCCGCCCGTACCCGTGCCAGTCAAGGTAAATGTATATCCGGAAGAAGCAAGACTAAATGTATCGTTCGCGCCGATTGTAAGCGTAGTAGATTTAGCTAACGAAGCGAGCGTGACTGTCTTGGTCGCGCCATCTACTGTCACCGCGCCTAGGTCTTGCCCTGCGGTGCTATCCGTCCAAGTTTTCGAAACCGATCCGTCAAAAGTCCAAGCGCCAGTGCCTTTCGTATAGACCGCTCCGCTTGCGATGGACAAATTACCCGCCAAATTGGTCGTCGGATTATTCGTATCTGCTTTGATCGTGCCATCCGTCAAAGTAAAGTCACCATTCACGTCCAAATTGCCAGAAAGAATCACTTGGTCATTTGTTGTGCCAGCATTTTTAAGCTCAACATTGTTATAAGTTTTTCCACCCGTCGTCCAAGTTCTATTTGTATTTGTACCGGCAGTAGAGTTCATAAATACTGTGCTAGTGTCCGCAGTCAAAGTCGCTGAAGAAGACATTGTAAAGTCCCCACCGACATCTAATACCGTGCCGTCGCCTTCATTATTCGGTGAACCATCTGTCATATCTAAGACACATGATCCTTGGCAATCAAACGCTCCACTGATTTGAAGATCCCAACCTTTTGTCTTATATGTGTCCCCGGTCGGAATTGTCAAAGTCGTCGCGTGCATATCGGATTTCAAAGTGGTCACGCCCGGACTCGCGCCGATTTGCACCGCGCCGAGGTCCTGCTTGGTAGTATTACTATCCGTGAAATCAGTATTAAAAGGAGTGGTCGGATTTTCAAAAATAAGATTTGCACCGGAGGTCGCCTTGGTCCAAGTAAAACCATTAGCCAAAGAAAACGTAGTTCCTTGCACAGTAATAGTGGTAGAATTGGCTTGCGTAAATCCTCCGGCAGTGCCAGTAAAATTATTTTGCACGGTCATCGTCGCATTGTTTGTTACACTAAATCCTGGATCACTAACATCAATGTTATAAAACGCTGATCCTCCATTCAATGTGCCAGAGAGTGACTGCGCGGCTCCGCCATTAAAGATGACAGTGCCGGAAGAATCGGTAAATGTCCCATTATTCGTATAATTTCCTCCGATATAAACTGGCGTAGAATTTTGAATTTCAAGCACTGCCCCCGGATCTATAGTCACATTACCTGCGGCTTGGAGAGAAAGGCCAAGCGTGCCATCAAGAACAAGGGTTTGATTATCGTTCACATTTGTAGTTCCAGCTACCAATATACTAGCCGCGCCTGAGGCCGTCGTGGTAGTTGCACCTGTGCCATCGCCAAGAGTAAGATTGTTAAAATTCCACGCTGTATCACCACCAAAGCTTCCAGTAGTATCAACTAGAAATGTTCCGCCAGTCAAATTAATCGTACCATTGCCGGTCACATCTCCTCCATTCACTGTAATATCATTCGTACCTATTAAGGAGCCAGCAGTCATAATTATGTCCCCATTAATTATTGTGCTATCCGCAAATGTCCAATCCGAACCAGCGCCTGCGTCGTCAAATTTTACATTTTCAAAATTTTCTCCACCATCAGTAATGGTAAAACCAGTCGCTATCGCCGTAAAAAAGGTATTTTGTCCAGCCGATGCGGTGAATGTGCCTTCATTATTATAATCTCCTCCGACAGTGAATCTGTTCGCACCCATATTAAGTGTCCCCGTACCGTCAATATGAACATCTCCACCTTTTGAGGAAGCGTCGTTAGAAGCGGTAGTAGTGATTTTTCCACCAGGGGTGTAAGTCATGCCTGTTTCTATGTGAAGCTCGTACCCACCTGCCACGGTCATATCTGTACCGTCAGAATCAAAAAGCATGTCAGTACAGCCCCCGCAATTACTTGAGTCATAAGCATCAATATCAGCATTTGTTATAGAGCTTCCGGTTTGGTAAGAAAGTGCCACTGTATCATAATAAAGATTTATACCAGTGTCTGCTGTGCCATCTGATACATACACAGTATTGGCTTTCTCTGAGGCAGTAGAATAAATAGTAATAATATCACCAGAGCTAGCAGATATTCCTGTAAACACGAAAACTCCACTACTATCTGAACATGTTGTGTCGTGTGCAGTACCTCCGTTTACCCGAAGAGAAACTTGATTAGTAAGACCATCGCAAAGACCACCGTATACTCCTAGATTCCCAGCGTCATGTACTTCGTCAGCCACATACACCGTGCCGGAAACATTAAAGCCCGAGGCTGCAAAGATCCAATGCGGAGCTGCTTCTCCGTCGTCGTTGTTTCCCCCATTCACGCAGTCTGTACAAGTGATACTGCTTGTAGAAGCATTAGAATCGGTCACATCAAGCCATGTGGCTACTTGAGCAGAAGTAAAACCAAACGTATACCTTGTAGTCGGTGTGCTTGATACAAGATTTAGTTGATCGTTAATGTCTAATCCGTCAAAATCAAGTGTATGGGTAACAGTCTGAGTGCTTGAAGCGGCGATAGTTAAAATGCTGTCCGTGGAATCGTTAGTGTTTTCCTGTTTAGTTAAATTGTAAAAAGAAGTACTGCCTGTCAAAGACTGGTTGACGCCGGAGAGAGTAACAGTGGAGCTACCAGCGGTGAATGTCCCGTTGTTTGTCCAACTGCCAGGGACAGTTATGGTTGAAGTGGAACTGCCAGCATCCAATGTGCCTTGGGCGGTAATACTCAGGATTCCAGTTGTAAGATTGTAGTTTGATGCGGAGGTAACAAGTTTTGAGGTGGCTGTCGTTCCGCCAATCGTCGTGGTCTTGCCTGTAGCCACAGAGATATCCGCGCTCATATTTACAGTGAGCAATAAAGCATTGGTAGTCGGCGCTATATTGAAATCACCATTTACTGTGAGAGCGCTTGTGCCAAAGGTATAAGTTTTTCCACTAGAAGAAAGCGCAGGGGTAAGAGAGAGGTTGTAAAAGGTAATCGGATTATTAGATGTCAGGGTTACGCTGGCATTTGGATTGAAAATAGTAGTAGAAGTACCCGTAGTATAGACACCAGAAGTATTTTTCGTAAACAAAGTTCCCGAAACGCCAGTCAAAGTGATATTTGATGCGCGAGCAGTAAAAATGGCGCTTGAGGAATTTGCAATGGATAAAAAGCCAGTGGACAGAGACCAGTTATTTGAAACATCTGTATCTAATGTACCAGATGTAATTGTTGTAGTACTACCTGCATTAACTATCGTATGCCCACCAAGAGTATATGTAGGTGTACCGGAAATAGCATTGATTGTAAGGTTGCCATAAGCAGGCGTACCGGAAACAGTTTGATTTACGCCCGCTTGATAAGTTACTGTTGAAGTGGAGCTTAAACTTATCCCACCTAAAGAGTAAGTAGTCGGGAAAGTGCTTGCTGTACCGGCAGAGCCGATTTTTAACTGAGTAAGAGCATCCATCACAAATGTGCCATTTGCAGTGCCAACTATTGTATTTCCGCCATCATCCAGTGTTCCTGATTGAATATATAACTTGTTCAGAGCACTAGTGTTTGACATAGTAATGACCGCACCAGCGTTCACAAGATTGCTTGAATTATTAATCGTCAACCGGTGAAAAGTGGTCGCCGCGGAAAGAAGAGTTGTAGTGCCAGCACCATTCACTACCACTTCCGAGGTACCTTGAGTAAACGTGCCAGTGCGAGTGAAGAGAGTTCCAGAAGTACCATTTAGATTAATAGTGGAAGCGTTAGCGGTCAGTGTGCCGCCGCTTCCAGAGTTAGTGATATTAAGAAAACCAGTTGAAAGAGTTTTTCCTCCTGTATCCAGCGTTGAGGCACCAGCAGTAGTGCCGGAAATCGTCGTCGTCTTGGTTGATGCTACAGTAAGGTCGTCAAACATTGTAACCGTGAGTCGTTTGGTCGGAAGAGATGCTGTCGGATTTATATTGAAATCGCCACTTACAGTAATTGGGGCGCTAGTGCCAAAGTTATAGGCACGATTAATACTTCCAAGAGACGGGTTAAGAGTAAGGTTGTAAAAAAAGTTTGAAGGTAAAGCAAATGAGCCAGAGTTTAGGGTTACATCAGCATCTGGATTAAAGACAACAGTAGAAGTACCAGCAGTAAATACTCCCCTGGAACCACGGGTGAGTAGTGTGCCGATAGTGCCAGTAAGTGTGATGGTAGAAGTGGAAGAGCTTGCATCCAGTTTCCCTATACCAGAACCGCTTGAATCTAATGTTAGAAACCCGGTAGAAAGATTGTAGTTTGAGGCAGAAGTAACTAAGGTAGCAGCGGGGTTATTGGTCCCTCCTGGTTTAATGGTAGTGGTACCAGTCGCGGCCACTGTGATATTCGCAAACATATTTACAGTGAGTGTGAGAGTTATTGTAGTGGCGGTTGGTTTAATATCAAAGTTCCCAGCAATAGAAAGAGCAGTTGTGCCAAAATCGTAGTTGCGTGAGGCGCTCATCGCTGGAGTAAGTTGTAAATTATTAAAGGTGCTTGCCTCAGCAGTGTTGCCGTTTAACTTTGTCGGGCTTCCATCACCACTGAAAACAACCGTTGAAGTTCCTTCTGTGAAAGTACCAGTAACTAAGAATAGCGCCGTCGCCGGGCCGGCAGAAGAAGCAGAAATTGTGATAGTGGAACCGTTAGCCGTAAGCACGTTAGTGCTGTTATTATTAGTAATATTCAAGAGTCCGGTTGAAAGCGCGTAGTTTGTTCCGGTTGTATCTAAAATTGATTTTCCGAGTGTACCTGCATCAATCGTCGTCGTCTTGGTTGATGCCACCGTGATATTCCCTGCCATTGTGACAGTCAATGTCCTAGTAGAAACTTTACCGAGCGGTGTGATGGAAAAATTTCCATTGATAGTGACTGCTCCAGAGGCAAAAGTATAAGCCCGATCGGCGTTTTGATTTGGTGTAAGGCTTAGATTGCCGTACGTCGGTGTAGAGGAAATAGTTTGATTTGCATCCGCAAGGTAAGTCACGGTGGAAGCGGAGTTTATGGAAAATGTCGCAAAGCTTGTCGGGAAAGTTGTAGCGGAGGTGCCACCAAGTTGGAGCTCCGCGCCAGAAGCGAGAGTAAGCGTGCCAGAAGCATTGCCAGTTATTTGATTGCCTCCGTCCGCAAAAATGCCAGTTCCGGATGTAACGTTAAAATCTTTATTGATAGTAATAGAGGCACCCAAAGTTTTCGTACCAGTGCCAGATGAGGTCAATGTATTAAATTTATTTGTGGTATCAAAAGTTCCAGAGTTTACCGTAGTGCTACCATTGCCAGTAAGATCAACTGTTGAGGTCGCTCCAGCAGTGAATACCCCGCTTCCAGTTCGGGTCAAAAGCGTGCCGGACGTACCTGTCACCGAGAGAGTGGAATTATTTATGTTGAGTGTGCCAGCAGTGGCGATGGAAACAGTTTGAGCGGAAAGTGCGAAATTGCTTCCGCTCGTGCTAAGCGTCCCAGTGGTTACTGTCAGCGCACTGTTCACGACAGTCGTGGTACCGAGCGTTGCAGTCTGCCCGGAATCGTCAATCGTCAAATTGACATAGGTTGTTCCTTTGACTGTTTGCCCAGCGGAAGTATTCGTGTATTTTACAGTGTTTGTGCCAGCCGTAGCCGCAAGTGTGGTAATCGTTGGCATCGCGCCGTTGAATGTAAGTAACACCCCAGAACCAGAGCCTTGTGTTATTGTATTAATAGTAAGTGTCTGTGTGTCACTATTTAACGATAGCCCTGTGCCAGTCGCAATAGTATTAGTTAGGCTTGTGATTGTTATACTTTGCGTTCCAGCAATCGTTTGGGCATTTGTGCTGAATGTGTAAACACCAGAACCTGACGTAAATGTCGTTGTTGTGTTTACAGTCAAGCCATTTCTAAATTCGTAAGTTGAACTGGTATTGTTCCACGTGGCTCCACCCATTGTCACCAACCCATCAAAGCGTACGGATGGATTTCCTATGGTCATATCCCAAGACCCACCTGAATTTATTGTAACCGCGCCAGTAAATATTTTTGTTGTGTTATGTGATGACGTCACAGTGTCAATAGTGCCGGTGAGTGAGGTAGTACTTGTTATGGTGAGAGCGAAGTTATCCATAGTTAGTTTTGCACCAGTACCGACGGTTAAAGATCCTGTAACCACATTGGCCGCGCCGTTGGTCCAGACTGCTGTGCCAGTCACGCTCACATTTCCACCAATTGATGTAGTGACCGTGGTAGCTGTGGCAGAACCACTCATTGTGAAATCGCCATTGACAGTAGTGATACCAGTCATAGTCTTGGCGCCTGAACCGGAAAGTCCGAGTCCACTATATGTGTGCGCTGTCCCTCCTGTCGGATCAATCACCGTCTGGGCACCGGACTTTGTGTAGTTTACAATATTGGCGTTAGTGGAAGCGTCAAAGGTCGTAATATTTGTCGTGTCAGAAAATGTGAGGATGCAGTTAGTTGTATTTTGGTTGAGCGTAGTTATCGTCTGGTTACTGCTCGTGACCGTGAGCCCAGTACTTGAAGTGATATTATTATTCACAGTAGTAATAGACATAGTGCCGGTCAGCGTTTGGGCGCTAGTATTGAAGGCGGCTGTTCCAGTGATAGAAACTGTACCGGACGTTTGAGTGATACCACCGAGGAAAATAATATTTGTGGAGGCCCCACTCATAGTACCTCCATCAACAGTGACAAGTCCTGTTAAAGTCTTGGCTCCAGTATTATTTGTAAGAGATAGAGTACCGCCTGAAACTTCTGTTGTACCATTCACGGTAAAAGTAAAACCAGCAGTGGTTAAACCTCCAGCCCCGCTACTACTTACTGCCAAATTTCCGTTTACAGTAAGTGCCGCCCCGAGCGTCCACGAAGCGGTTGAGCCCGCCATTGTTAGATTTCCTAAAATCGGCGAGGTCATAGACGTGCATGTCTTAGCGCTCGTGCCAGAGAATGTCAGATTATAATACTGAGTATTGTTGCATGTTTGCGTGCCTGATTTTGTATAATTCACTAAATTAGGATTTGTTGAAGCATCAAGCGTGGTGATTCCTGACGTCCCACCGATATTTAATGTCGGAGTGCCTGTCCCTTGAGTAAATGAACCAGTGCCTCCCAAATCTGTACTTGCTGTAAATATTCCATTATTAGTCATCGTTCCAGTACTCGTCACAGTGACTGTCGCAGCAGAAGATGTGACTGCACCATTTATAAACGCTGTGCCAGTACCCACTGTTAAAGTATCAGTAATCGCAAGACCAGCAGTCGTCGTCCAACTCACCGTCCCGCTTAAGGTAACATCATTTGAAACTGTTGTCGCAGTACAAGTGACTGTGCCACTGCCTGAAAAAATAAGAGTGGAGTAATCTACCGTTTTACAGGTCGGCGAAGCACCGCTATATGTGACAGTGTTAGTATTTGTGTTTGCGTTAAAGGCTCCTCCACCGCTAAATGGACTAGCTGCTCCTAAGGTGAGCGACGAGTTTGTTCCTTGCGTCCAGTCACCAGTCAAAGTCAGCGTGCCAGAGATAGTCACAGTCCCCGTATTGATGTTAGATAAAGTCACACCAGAACCAACTGTAATTCCCCCTGAAAATGTCGGGGACGAGCTACCGTTTAAATTTTGAGAAGCTGTAGTGGTAAAAGAATACGTACCCGAACCAGAGGTAAAAGTGGTACCACTGAAAGCAAGTCCAGCGCGGAATTCAAAGTCTTCGTTAACACTTGAATTCCAAA
>JAHFNF010000036.1 GCA_023267515.1 Candidatus Nomurabacteria bacterium
TTCGCATCATAGCTTGCGTCATCCACTGGTGGCACAGGATTATTTGGCATATCAGCAAAAGCGACGACTCCTCCGTTTATTGCCGCTTCGCCAGCTGATTTGAAATCTTCTTTGTAATCTTGCGCGTGGCTTGTATCTTCACGAGCGTGCACGTGTAAATCAATGAATCCTGGAAAAATCAATTCGTCCTTAAAAACAAAATCGGCTTGCCCTTCCGGCTTGCCGATTTTGTTTATGGTTCCGCTTTCATCAATTTCAATTCGTCCGCGGAAAACCTTGTCCTTATTTACAATATTTCCTTCTATTGTGAGCATAATGGATGTTTACACATTGTTTAAGATGGTAGCATTTTAAAAAATCAAAGCAAGCGCGATTTTACTAACAATGTGGAAAACAAAAAAGCCGACCACTAGGATCGGCTTTAGTTTTATCAAGATGGAATTACTTGTTTTCACTAAAGAACTTAAATATCAGCTCCATCATTGGCTGATACTCTGGTGACTCTCCGATAGGAGCATCGCTCATTGTTGGAAATTCAACTTTTGTTAGACCTGGTATAGCTTGCGTGAGCTCTCTTTGCCTTTCGATTTTATAATCAGAATTACCACTAGCAATTTGAAGCATTTTACCTTTGTGCTGTTTGACTATAGAAACTAATGAGGCAGGAGCATTACGCTGCAACTCTTCGCAATCCAAATTTACAAAGTCCCGATATTTCCTTAGAAAAATCTTTTGTATTGCTGGGTCATTCCACCCAACACTTGCCGCAGTATTATATAGGATTAGTGGCAACGAGTTGAAACTAGTCTTTCCCATTGCTTCTGTCGCAATAGCTCCACCAGTGCACATTCCTATAACACCAACAAGTTCTTGTTTCTGACTAATTGCTTTCAAAGCTTCTATTACTGCATCAACACTACCACTATATGAATACTTATCTCCTTCCCGATCAGGACCAGAAAAAAGAAAATAAAGAATAGAAGCTTTGCTTGGATCTTGTCCTGAAAGTATCAGGTAATAAACATGAAACTTTTCTGATAAGTCGTCACAGAACTTGTCTATCCGACTTGATGCTTCACCATATTTAGTCGACTTAGCAAAATATCCGGCAGAGTTGGGAACAATAAGTATTGCTTTTTTTGAACTTGCATCCTTACATTGGCAGTAAAGAAAATACGAGGAGTTGTTTAATCTGATAGTTGTTTTCATAGGATTTAGATTTAATTGGTTAGTCGGGGCTTCTAGAATTGCCCCGCGGAACCAATCAAATCTTTTTTCAAATAACTTTTACTGTGGATAGTATAGCAAGGTTTTTTGTATTTGTCAAGTAGATTTAACAAAGTATTTTTATTTATAGAAATAATTACTTACGCAGGTGAAAAAATATCTTTAATTACAAAGCTATTCTACTAATTTGCTTATCCACATATCTTGTCAAAGTAGCTTGACACAAACTAGATTTGGGTATATACTTGAGGTATGGTTAGTAAAGATCAATTAAAAGATTTAGGGTTCACAGAGAATGAAGCACGGGTCTACCTCGCCCTTTTAGAGCTGGGACCTGCGACGACTACGGAGATTGGAAGATTAGCAAAAATTAATCGCACCACCGGCTACGCAGTTTTGGAATCTTTAGCCAGCCAAGGGTTGGTAAATCCTATCGGAGAAACAAAAATTCAAAAGTTTGCTGCAGAAAATCCTGAAAATGTTGTTTCCTTTTTAGAAAATAAAGTAAAAGAGAATCAGGAAAAACTCAGACACGCTCAAATCTTACTGCCAGAGCTTTTATCTGTATATAATACGAAAGAAAAACCAAAAGTGAAATTTTATGAGGGGGTTGAAAGATTAAAAGAAGCTTTTGAAGATACTTTAACGACCAAAGGTGAACTTTTGGCGTACGCTGTAGGTACTGATATGTTCAAAACGATAAGCCGTGAGTATTTTCAAGATTATACTAAAAGAAAAGTAGATAGGAACATCAAAGTCAGAGTAATTGCCCCGGACGACGCAGAAAGCCGAGCTGTGGTTACTCGTGATAAAGAAGAACTACGTGAATCACGGCTTGTTCCAAAAGATAAATTCTATTTTTCTGTAGAGACAAATATATATAACAACAAAGTAATTTCTATCTCTTGGAAGGAAAAATTCGCGGTAATTGTTGAAAGTGAGGAAATCGCTAGTGCCCAGAGAAAAATCTTTGAATTAGCTTGGATTGGGACTAAACAATTGCAAAGTTAGGGCTTGACAGATTTTTTAACTTTGCTATACTGCTTCTGACATTAGTTTTTGATTTTGTGGTTAGTTTATATTAGCGGCAGTAGAACACACTCCGTGCGTCTCGTCAGGTAAACTCAGCATGTTGTTCCTGTCGCCTTCCGAGCCCCCATTGTGAAAACAGTGGGGTGCTTTTTTATTTACTTGAAAAAAGCTTAAAAAGGTATATTATATAGGTATGTTAATACCGACAGTCATAGAAAAATCACAGTTTGGCGAAAGGGCTTACGATATTTACTCTCGCCTTTTAAGAGAGCGGATTATTTTCCTTGCTGGACCGATTGATGACAATACGGCAAATATCGTCATTGCTCAGCTCTTATTTTTGGAGTCCGAAGATCCAAAAAAGGATATTTTTCTATATGTAAACTCCCCTGGTGGATCGGTCACTTCCACGCTCGCTATTGTAGACACTATGAATCACGTCCGCCCAGATGTCTCCACTTTTTGCGTAGGCCTCGCCGCTTCTGGCGCCGCGATTATTTTATCGGCTGGCAAAAAGGGCAAGCGCTATATTCTGCCAAATGCCGAAGTGATGATTCACCAACCGCTTGGTGGCGTAGAAGGCCAGGCATCAGACATTGCGATTTCTGCCAAACATATTTTAAAGACGAAAGATAATTTAAATAAACTAATGGCGAAAAATACAGGCAAAACTTTTGCTCAAATAGAAAAAGATGTAGAGCGTGACTTCTTTATGGACGCCACGGAGGCCAAAGCCTATGGCATCATTGACGAAATCGTCACTAAATCTAAAGCAGTAAATGGATCAAAATAAGGGGTTGACTTTTTTTAGTCTATGGTTATAATGCATGAATGCTTAGCCCTGGGATAACATTCTTGAATAGGCCTTGGCTTTCCGAACATAGTATAGATAGAAAACACAACAAGAAACGCCTTCTTTTAGTTTCCTATATTCAAAAATATCTTGCTACTAATAAAATATTTAAAAATGACTTTATTAGAGTCTCTTTTTTCCACTTGGGGATGTCTTCTCTTGTTACTCTCATTAAAACAAAAAAACGAAAATATGTACTTAAAATCATATTACGGGAGCATCAGAGAAGGCAGGCGCGCTTTTTAAATGCTTGGAAAAATGTCGGTGTTTCTGTTCCCAGAATATATGAGACAGGAAAGATAATGAACCTACCCTACATTCTAATGGAGTTTGTGGACGCAGAAACCTTAAACAAAACCCCTAAAAAAAAATTACTGAAAATGAAGACATTTAAAAGAATGGGGAAAATTTTGCAAAAAATACATAAAAGTTCTTCCAGAGGATATGGGCTCCCTATTAAAGAAAATACTGGGAAATATAAAAAATTCAAAAATTGGCTTCTAAAAAACCCTACTTTAAAAGAACAGTTCGCATATGTCAGAGAACATAAACTATTACCCTACAATGTATACGGTTCACTTGACGAAGCCATTGCAGTCTTGATTGATTATGTAGGAAAGAACCAAAAAAGCACATACTGTCACTGGGATTTTTCACCGGGAAATATTTTCAACACCAAAAATTTAACTACTTTTGATCCAGCTACTAACTTCAACCATCCATACTTAGACCTTGCAAAATCTGTTGTCCAAACTTTTGCTACTTTACCTTCATTTGAAGCCACTGATCAGATAATTGAAGGCTACTTTGAAAACAACAAGCTGCTTTTTGACCCGAAAGTTTTGCAGGCTGGTGTACTTTTAACTTGTCATATGAAATTCCTTTACTGGCATAAGACCAAAGCTAAAAATAGAATAAACAACTTAAAAAAATACCTGCTGGCAAATAAAGCTTACTTAAAAACATAAAATACTTAGCTACGTTCAAATAAATAAGTCAAATTTCTCTTTCATAGACAAAAAATGGGGCATCTGATATATTAAAGATGTTGACATTTACAAATTTATTTTCAATTGGTTTACCGGAATATCCCATATTATGAAGCGTTTTAAGGTAGATTTTCAAATCTTTAATAGGAAAGAAATGAACCCACAAATATAATAGTGGCGTGTTCCCCTAGACCGACAAAGGTCTTATGAGCTTAACAACAATATTGATTAGTGCCGGCGCGCTACTTTTAGGCGCGCTGATCGGGTATCAGCTACGCCTCATCATCGCCCTCGGGAAGAAGCGATCCATTGAGATAGACATCAAAGATATGATGGTCTCCGCCAAAGAAGAGGCACAGAAGATAGTGGACGAAGCGAAAGGAAAATCAGAGACGACGCTCGCCGAATTAAAAGAGGAAGAGAAAAAGAAAGTAGAGGAATTTAAAGAAACAGAAAAACGCCTCATCAAAAAGGACGAGCTTTTGGACGCACGCCAGCTTGAAATAGATAAAGAGGTAGAGAATATAAAATTAAAAGTAGAAGACATCAAGAAAATCCAGGAGCGAGTGCAAAATGCAGAAAACGATGTGCGAAGCGAACTTGAAAAAGTCGCGAAATTGACCCAAGAAGAAGCCAAGGAAGAGCTTTTGAAAGATATTGAGAAAAAATACGAGGAAGATATCTTAATCCGCATGCAGAAACTGGAGAATTCTAATGATGAAAAATTGGATCGCCGTGCCAAAGACATTTTGGCTACGTCCATTCAGCGTTTGGCATCAAGTACAGCTTCAGAATTAATGACGACTATCGTCTCTATCCCAAATAATGAAATAAAGGGTAAAATCATCGGAAAAGAAGGCCGAAATATCCGCGCTTTTGAGCGCGCAGCCGGCGTGGAGCTCATTGTGGATGACACACCGGGCTCTATCGTCATCTCTTCTTTTGACCCAATTCGCCGACAAGTGGCACGTGTTGCACTTGAGAACCTTATTTTAGACGGACGCATCCAGCCAGCCAAGATTGAAGAGCTAGTAGAGAAGGCAAAAGAAGAAATTAATAAAATAATCAAGGAAAAAGGCGAGCAGGCAGTGTACGAATGCGGAATATTCAATTTTGACCCACGCATCGTAGCCATCATCGGCCGACTCTACTTCCGTACAAGTTATGGGCAGAACGTTTTGCAACACTCTATTGAGATGGCACACATTGCTGGAATGCTCGCAGAAGAACTCGGTGCTGACGTAGCCATAGCCAAAGCCGGAGCTCTCGTGCATGACATCGGAAAAGCACTCGACCACGAAGTGCAGGGAACACACATTGAGATCGGTATGAGAATACTTCAAAAATTCGGCGCGGACGAACGCATCATTACCGCGATGAAATCTCACCATGAAGATTATCCTTACGAAACTATTGAGTCCATCATCGTGCAGACCGCAGATGCCATCTCTGGTGGCCGCCCAGGCGCACGCCGAGACAGCGTAGAAAATTACTTGAAGCGTTTGGCAGAACTTGAAGCCCTCGTAAACGGCTTTGAAGGAGTGGAGAAATCTTATGCTCTTCAAGCCGGCCGAGAAATCCGCATCTTCGTCACTCCTGACAAAGTCTCCGACGCTGAAGCCAAATTAATGGCCCGCGACATCGCCGCCAAGATTGAACAGGAACTAAAATACCCTGGTGAAATCAAAGTCACCCTCATCCGTGAGAATCGTATCATAGAATACGCGAGATAAAACAAACACGAAACAAAAAAACTTCCTTCGGGAAGTTTTTTTGTTAGTTGTTTTTAAAATTTATTTCCAAGCACCAAGGATGAGTCCGAAGGCGATGAAGGTGACGAACTGAGCACCGGAGGTAATCCAAAATAGCTTCCAAGCTGTTGCTTTCGGCTTGCCGCTCCAAAGTGCTCCGCCAGCAGTCGTCGTCATCACAAAGCCAAACCAAGTGCAGACGGCGATTGCGACAGCACCCTGACTGCCAGACCAATTCATAATGTGGTAGCTAAGCACGCCAGCCGTGATAATGGAAAGCACAAACTGAATAAAATACATCATCCCCATCTTGCCCTTCATCGCCTGCTTCTGCTCGGGAGACATTGAGTCCATACCCATCATTTGCATATAAGCCTTGCCAAACAAAGGCCCGTACCAGACGTAACCTATAATCATCGCTGCCACACCGCACACCAAAATCGCTAGATAATTTATTGTCATAAAAAATTATTTTAATAAACTAATAATGGTTATATTTTAACACAGCAGGAGTAAAAAAGGGTAATTTTGGCTAAATTTTACAGCCCTTGCCTTAAAAAAGGCTTGGTATATAATGGTAAATGTAGTATTTAATAGGATAAACGGTCGAAAAAGCATTACCAATTAAACTTAAATTTACATATGAACAAACAAGGATTAGTTGAATGGGTGCACGGAAAGCTCGGCGGTACCAAGGTGCAGGCTGAGGAAATAGTAGACGGCATCTTTGGCGCCATCATTGATACAATGAAAAAGGGCGGTGAAGTATCAGTAGCCGGCTTCGGAATATTCTCCGTAAAAGGACGCGCAGCTCGTATGGCTCGCAATCCAAAGACTGGAGAGCAAGTCAAAGTGGCTGCTAAAAAAGTGCCAAAATTCCGAGCTGCAAAAGCTTTGAAAGACTCTGTAGCATAAATTTATCTCGAGATAAATGCGCAAAACCCGCCAGCTGGCGGGTTTTGCTTTTGTGGTATCATTAAATCAGGCGCACATTGTAATATTGATAGCGCGAATAATAAACAATTCTAAACTCACAACCATGAAAAAGACACTCTCCTTTGCTGGTGGAAAAAAAGATTTCACCAACGAACTAAGAAAAAAAGTGGGAGAATACTTCTCTTCCATGAACATTTCCCCGACAGGAAATATCAAGCTTTATGCCAAGACGATTATCCTTT
>JAHFNF010000037.1 GCA_023267515.1 Candidatus Nomurabacteria bacterium
AGACTTCCGTCGGTGCGGGGGAGGAAGCGACAACTTCTTATTTACGACCAGAAACAGCCCAAGGTATATTTATAAATTTTAAAAACACGGTGGACGCGTATCATCCCAAATTACCCTTTGGCATCGCTCAAATTGGTAAAGCTTTTCGGAATGAAATCGCACCACGGGATTTTATTTTCCGTCAGCGGGAATTTGAGCAGATGGAGATAGAGTATTTTATCCGAAGTGATGATTGGAAAAAATATTTTGAATATTGGAAAGATGAAATGCTCGCTTGGATGGATGAAGTAGGCCTTGATATGCACAAAGTGCACGAGCTGGAAGTAGAAGAAAAAGACCGCGCGCATTATTCTGCCCGCACGATTGATTTTGAATTTGATTACCCGTTCGGGCGCAAAGAGCTTTTTGGTCTCGCTTACCGCACCGATTTTGATTTAAAGAATCACAAGCTTGAATATATTGATGAAGAAAATTCGGAGAAAATGGTGCCACACGTTATCGAGCCATCTTTTGGAGTGGACCGGGCGGTGCTGGCAGTGCTTCTTTCTGCATATAATGAAGATGACCCAGAGCGACCATTTTTGAAATTTAAACCATCAATTGCGCCAGTTATCTGCGCTGTTTCTCCACTTCTAAAAAACAAACCAGAGCTTGTAAAAAAAGCAGAGGAAGTTTTCGCTCCGCTAAAAGCTGAATTTGGACGTGTGGCTTGGGATGATAACGGCAATATCGGCAAACGCTACCGCAGGCAAGACGAAATCGGTACACCATTTTGCATCGTGATTGATTTTGATACTTTGACCGATGACACCGTGACAGTACGAGACCGTGATACAGGGGAGCAGGAGAGAGTAAAAGTGGCAGAATTGGTGAGTTATATAAAAGAGAAATTGAACTAATGAAAGAAAATTCTCCTAAAAGTTCTGATAGAGCAATAAGTGATAAAGAAAAACCACTTTTCCAAAATATGGTAAAAGTTTGTTTAGAAAATAAGTTATTTTCAGAGAAAGAAGGAAAAGACCTTCTTTCTAAGATAAATGACGGAAAGTTTCTTTTTTTTGAAGCGTTGGATAAAATATTAACACTTCTAGATAACAGGCTCACAGCCTTAAAAAAGTTGAAAGAAGATACCACTCTTACCAAAGAAGCCCAATCAAACATTTTATTTCAAGAAAAAGCAATAGATAACCTTCTTGAAAAATTCACAAAAACAGCTAACAAATTAAAAGGGTAAAGTAAATCATTTAAAAAGTGAAATTCAAAAAAACAATTCTTAAAAACGGCTTGCGGGTGATAACGGTGCCGATGAAGGATAACCCGACGGTGACGGCATTGGTCTTGGTGGAGACGGGTTCTAAATATGAGACCAAAAAAATAAATGGCCTATCGCATTTCTTGGAGCATATGTGTTTCAAGGGGACAGTGAAAAGGCCGACGGCAAGGGATATTTCTACCGAGCTAGACACGATGGGTGCGCAATACAACGCTTTTACCGCGCAGGAATATACCGGATACTATGCTAAAAGCGATGCCAAACATTTCAAGAAAATCTTTGATGTTGTATCGGATATTTATTTAAACTCCACTTTTCCGGAAGCAGAAATGCAAAAAGAAAAAGGCGTGATTATCGAGGAGCTAAATATGTACGAAGATCTGCCGATGCGCCACGTGCAGGATTTAATAATGCAAGTGATGTATGGCGATCAGCCAGCCGGTTGGAATATTGCTGGACCGATAAAAAACATCAAGGCGATGAAGCGCAATGACTTTGTGAAATACAAAAAAGAGCATTATGTGCCCTCTGCCACTACTGTCGTCATCGCTGGGCCTTTATCCGAAAAAGAAATAATGAAGGAAGTGGCGCGTGCATTTGGTAAAGTAGCAAAAAGTAAAAAATTTGGAAAATTAAAAACAACTGATAAGCAAGCAAAGCCAAATGCAATAGTAAAATACAAAAAGACAGACCAGACACATTTTGTGCTTGGTTTTCGCGCTTACGATATTTTTGACAAAAGAAATCCAGCGCTCAATGTTCTCGCTGGGGTACTCGGCGCGGGGATGAGCTCACGCCTTTTTCACAAACTCCGGGAAGAAATGGGAGTTTGCTATTACGTACGCGCTACACCAGATGAATACACGGATCACGGAATATTCCAGATTTCCTCCGGAGTGGACAATAAGCGAGTAAAGGAAGTGATAGAAGTTATTTTAAACGAGTGTAAAATCTTAAAAGAGAAAAAAATCTCTGAAACCGAACTTTCAAAGGTAAAAGAGATTTTGATCGCTGGGATGAAGATGTCCCTGGAATCCACGGATGATGTGGCAAACTTTTATGGGGGACAGGAGGTGCTACTTCATAAATTGGAGACTGCGGAAGAGAAAGCGAAAAAAATTAAAAAAGTCACAGCGCTGGATGTGCAAAAAATAGCGAAAGAAGTATTTCACAGCAAGTCCCTCAACCTGGCTCTCATCGGCCCTTTTAGAAAGAAAGCAGACTTCTTGCCTATTTTGAAAGTTTAAGCACTTTAATGCTATAATAAAGATATGCAGGAAAAGGATCAAAAAAATTCCCTCTCCATTTCTACCGGCACAATCATCAGGTTTTTCTTGGTGGCTCTCGGCGTATATCTCATCTGGTTTTTGAGAGATTTAATGCTTATAATACTGACTTCCATTGTGATAGCCTCGTTTGTGGAGTCGGCTGTGCCCAGGATGAAAAAAATAGGTATGGGCAGAGTGTTTGGAGTGGTAATCCTTTATTTTATTTCTTTACTGATTTTTGCCGGCATTTTTTATCTTTTTGCCCCATTACTGATCACAGAGGTTTACAATTTTTCTACCGTTTTTGCCTCCTATTTGCCCCATACAAGCTTTTTGAGCTATTTCCAAAATGACGCCTTTTCTGGCGCGAAAGATATTGTAAACAACCTCTCCCACAATTTCTCTATTGCCACCTTACTTACGACCTCAAAAGCTTTTATCACAAATCTTTCCGGCGGACTATTCCAGACATTGTCTGCAGCTTTCGGATCTATTTTCAACTTCATAATGATAGTCATCATCTCTTTCTATCTTTCAATCCAAGAAAAAGGCATAGAGAATTTTCTGCGCATCGTCTTGCCGGGCAGGCATGAAGATTATGCTGTGGACTTGTGGGAACGTTCACGCCGAAAAATAGCTCTCTGGATGAAAGGACAAATGCTTCTCGGGCTCATCATCGCGGTGCTCACTTATTTAGTGCTCTCAGTCTTGGGCATACATTATGCATTACTCTTATCCATTATTACTGGGATGATGGAATTGGTGCCTTATGGCGTCATTGTGGCTATGATACCGGCGATCTGGCTTGGATATCTTTCCAGCGGATTCTCCGGCGCTCTAATGGTGACAGGCGCCTATTTGATAATTCACCAATTTGAAGTTTACCTTCTTTCTCCACTCATCGTCCGAAAAGTGACTGGGCTGTCGCCCTTGGTAGTGATCCTTTCAATACTTATCGGTTTTGAGCTGGCAGGATTTTGGGGGCTTATATTGGCTGTACCGGTGGCAGTCTCCATAATGGAATTTATAAATGATATTGAAAAAGAAAAAATATTTTCCCGAAATAGAACTGATGCCCGATAGTCTATGAACAAGAACTTTTATATAACGACAACCCTGCCATATGTAAATTCTGATCCGCACATTGGTTTTGCAATGGAGATCATCCGGGCGGACGTTATCGCTCGCTATAAAAAAAATATAGGGGTAGATGTATTTTTCAACACAGGCACAGACGAGCACGGCATCAAGGTATATATCAAAGCGTTGGAAGCGGAAATGGATCCGAAAACTTATGTGGATAGGTATGCGGAGAAGTTTTTTTCTCTTAAAAAAGCCTTAAATTTATTTCCGGATCTAAATTTTATCCGGACAACGGATGAGCATCATACCCGGTCAGCGCAAGCGTTTTGGCGTATTTGTAAAAAGAACGGTCATATTTATAAAAAGAATTATCAGGCGAAATACTGTACTGGCTGCGAATTGGAAAAGACAGACTCAGAACTAAATGATGAGGGGAAATGCCTTATTCACCCGAATCGCGAACTGGAATTGATTGACGAGGAGAATTATTTTTTCAAATTTTCAGAATTTCAAAAGCCTTTACTAGATTTCTATGATAAAACACCAGACTTTGTCATCCCAGATTTTCGCTACAACGAAATAAAAAGTTTTGTCACGCGTGGCCTGTCAGACTTCTCCATCTCTCGCTTGAAATCAAAAATGCCCTGGGGAGTGGAAGTCCCAGACGATGCTGATCACGTGATGTATGTGTGGTTTGATGCACTGGTTAATTATATATCCTGCCTTGGTTGGCCAGACGAGACGGATAAATTTGAAAAATACTGGGCACAGGGGACGCCAGTGCAATATTGCGGAAAAGACAATTTGCGTCAGCAGGCGGCAATGTGGCAAGCGATGCTAATGGCAGCCGCACTGCCGAATTCACGGCACATCGTGAT
Source organism: Candidatus Nomurabacteria bacterium (assembly GCA_023267515.1). Taxonomy (GTDB): domain Bacteria; phylum Patescibacteriota; class Minisyncoccia; order Phycocordibacterales; family UBA9973; genus UBA9973. The sequence continues at coordinate 4,503 of JAHFNF010000037.1, forward strand.
AGACGGCTTTATCAATGTAGCTGGGCAGAAAATGGCCAAATCAGCTGGGAATATGATAGACCCATTTCAGCTTGTTGAAGAATATGGCACTGACGCAATCCGCTATTTCTTGACCCGTGAACTCCAACCATTTGAAGATAGCGATTATACCCCGAACCGTCTGCAAGATGCCTATAATGCAAATCTCGCCAATGGCCTCGGCAATTTAACTTCACGCATTATGCAAATGGCAGAGACAAATTTAGACAGTCCAATTGAGGTAAAAAATGTTCCATTTCATCCAGATTTTATAAAACATCTAGAAAATTTTGATTTACAAAAAGCTTGTGATTTTATTTGGCATTTAGTTGGTCAGGCCGATCTCTTAATTCAAGATAAACAACCGTTTAAACTTATAAAGACGGATCCAGAAGAGGCGAAAGAGGTAATAAAAAAATTAATTCAACAACTTCACTCTATTGCTACTCATCTAGAAATATTTATGCCAGAGACTGCTGAAAAAATAAAACAAACAATAAAGACTAACAGAAAACCCGAGCAACCACTCTTTGCCCGTAACGACTAAGCACTTGACAGATTAGCATATATTTGCTAATGTATTTTTGGGTTTGTTCGGAAAAAATATTTATCCAGAATAAATGACCGCAAAAATTATTTTTATATCCCTCACAACTTAAAACCTCTACTTATGAAAACAAAACTCTTAACCATCTTGTTGTTTTTTGCGCACAGCACTTTTGCTCAAAATTTCAAATTATCTGTGTTCAAAGACATTCAAAAAACCAAAGTAGAACGCAAGGGCAACCGGTTGTTCTTTACCACCCCAGTACGCGTTGACACGATTTTTAGGGAAAGCAGGCCAGAACAAATCTACTTTTTACTTGAAGAGCACAGCACAAGTTTGCCGGATTCCTCTGTTTTAAATGACGCCTATAAACAGGCATTTTTAAATTCAGGAATTTTACAGGAGTTTAAATTGGAAAATTTTTCTCCGTCACCCGGCTACCTTTGGTTTGCTGGCGATGAGGTAAGAACGTCTCAATACGTTGTATATTTTTCTGCAATAAACTCTTTTTCAGTGCAAATTGAATCATTCGCAGACAATGCAATAAATTGGCCACTTGTTTACTTACTGCTAATAACGATCTTTCTCGCCCGCTATGCGTATCAGAATTTTTCTTCTTACAGCGAAGGATTGCCTGGCAAGCTAAAACGCGCTGTATTAATTTGGTCTTTGTTTGATTCTGCTTCAATCATCTTTGGACTTTTTGGTTACTTTAGCCTATATCCACTTGGCTGGTGGCTTTTAGTTTTAAGTATCATTTTTAGAGTTGTCGCAATTTGGCTGCTACAGCGAGAAAGCAAGTTTATAATTGCGTTGGTTGTCAGCGTGATTGGTATTTTACTTGAAATGCAGGCTGTCACTGGAAGCGTTCTTGTTTTATTGGGCACTGCAGGAATCCTCATTGCTCCTTTCGTTTTCGGGATTCTTTGGTTGCTCGGTGGTTTCGCTTTGTCGGCTCGAGTAGAGAGAAGAAGTGCTTGAATTTCATAACATATTTTTTAGGTCGGCCTGCTGAACTGTTTCAGCCGGCCGATTTGTTTTTTATAATAAAAAAGTTATAGTTGTTATTATGTTTAAATATATAGATATACACAGCCACGTTAATTTTAAAGCTTTTGATGAGGATAGAGATGAGGTGATAAAGCGCGCCTTTGAAAATAATACATATGTGATAAATGTAGGCACGCAGGTGGATACTTCCAAAAAAGCGATTGAGATGGCGCATAAATATTCTGAGGGAGTTTATGCCATTATCGGGCTCCACCCGATACATACTGGCGCGTCGTATCACGATGAAAAAGAATTGGGCGAGGGTGGAAAAGAATTTACCTCTCGTGGAGAGATTTTTGATAAAAATATTTACCGAGAAATGCTCAAAGACCCAAAAGTGGTGGCGATAGGGGAATGTGGGCTGGATTATTATCGGATGGATGCTGATTCAGTAGAGAAGCAAAAAAAAGCATTTATAGAGCAGATAGAATTGGCCAATGAAGTCGGTAAACCCTTGATGCTCCATATTCGCCAGGCGTATAAAGATGCATTAGAGATTTTAAAAGCGCACGCGAAAGTGAAGGGCGACGTACATTTTTTTGCCGGTAATTGGGAAGAAGCCAAAGGATTTTTGGATTTTGGTTTTACCCTTTCTTTTACGGGAGTTATTACTTTTACGCACGACTATGACGAAGTAATAAAAAACACTCCACTTGATATGATAATGACCGAAACCGATAGCCCATATGTGACTCCTGTGCCATATCGCGGTAAACGCAATGAGCCATCATATGTGCGGGAAGTAGTAAAAAGAATAGCAGAAATTAAAGGTTTGCCCGAAGATGATGTGGCCCAGGCAATAATCGCGAACGCTAAGCGTGTCTTTAAAAT